>CAJORE010000305.1 GCA_905236595.1 uncultured Selenomonadaceae bacterium
CACCACTACGCTTCGTCGTCATTCCTTGTCTGCCGAAAAAATCCCTCGGCAATGGCACGAACTCATTTATGCAGCGTTTCCTTAAATTTATATCACTTTTGCAGTACTTCGGTCAATGTTTTCATCATTTGCGGCACGTCTAACGGTTTGGCAATATGCCCGTTCATGCCGGCGGCCTTGGCATTGTCAACGTCCTCGGCAAACGCATTGGCCGTCATGGCGATAATCGGCAGAGCGGCTTTTTGAGCGTCGGGCAATCGGCGAATGGCTTTGGTTGCCGCATAACCGTCCATTACGGGCATTTGCACGTCCATGAGAATAACATCGTAATAGTCCGCCGGTTTTTCTTTGATTTTTTCAACGGCGATTTTGCCGTTTTCGGCAGTTTCCATTTCAAAGCCAAACTCGCTTAAAATCAATGTTGCAATTTCACGGTTAACTTCCACGTCTTCCACCAACAAGATGCGAATATCGGAAAAATCAAGCGAGGCATTTTCGTTTGTTGTTGTTTCCGGCGTTGAAGCTGTATCTTCGGTTATGGGCAAAGCGACGTTGATTATAAATTCCGAACCTTTGCCGAGTTCGGTTTCCACGGTGATGGTGCCGCCCATTAAGTCGATGATGCTTTTGGTTATTGCCGTGCCAAGCCCCGTTCCTTGGATATTGTTCGCCGCTCGGTCGCGTTCGTAGGCTTCAAAAACTTTGGCGGCAAATTCCTTGCTCATTCCCATGCCGCTGTCTTTTACACGCATTTCGTAAGCGGCTTTTTCGGTCGTCGTGTAGCCGTCGTCCGTTTCGCTTGACGGTGCTTGGGTCGCTTCCGTAAGTGTCACGTTGACGGCGCCGCCTTCGGGCGTAAATTTGTAGGCGTTGCTGATTAAGTTAAGGAGCACGCGATTTAACCTTTTGCCGTCGCACAGCACCGTTTTGTGGCGGACATCTTCGGTGCTGACCGTAAATTGCAGTCCTTTGGCTTCCATTTGCGTGGCGAAGAGATCGCGGACTTCCGCGAACAGTTGCGGCAGATTGACGGCCGTCGGTTGCAACTCCAATTTGCCGTTTTCGATGCGGCTCATTTCCAAGACATCATTGATAAGATCAAGCAGATGATTGCCCGACACCTCGATTTTGGATAAATAATCGGCAATTTTCGGCGACAGCCCCGGTTCCTTTTTTATGATGTTGGTATAGCCGATGATGGCGTTCATTGGCGTTCGAATGTCGTGGCTCATATTGAAGAAGAAGGTGCTTTTGGCTTTGCTGCTCTTTTCCACGGCTTTTTTTTCAACGGCCAGCATCATTTCGCGATTGGTAATGTCGTGGTAAATATGGAACATGATGAGCAACGTCAATATAATGAGCGCCACTTGAATGACGTTGTATTCCATAAGCCGGTTGCTGACGTTGTTTAGTTGCGCTTCCAAATAAAATTCGGCGGCGTTGCGCTCGCGGTTGGTCAAAACGGTATCGTGACGGGAAAATTCGCGCATATAATAGGCATTCAGGTTAGTGAGCGTCGATTTGGTGAGGTTATGCGTCGCTTCGCGAAGCCACATGGCCGAAGTGAAAAACACCAAGAAAACCAGCGCCAACCATACTATCGTTGATTTGCCGAAGCGTTGTCCCGAATCGCGTTTAAAAATGTAGCGAAAAAAACCGAATCCCAAAATGCTCCACAGGATTAGAATAAGATACGATTCGGTTGAAAGGGCATTGAAATCCCAGAAATTCGGGAGCATGAAGTAAATGAAAAAGGTTCCGGAAATCAGCGTGCCAAGTATGCCGGTAATTTTCACCGGCACGTTTTTTTCGCGTCGCGCCAAAGTAAAAGCCGCCGCCGAAACATAGGCGTAAGCTATCGTTGCGCCGACGGTGTTGACATCGACAATCCATCCTATTGCCGTGCGGCCGCAAAAGGGAATGGGCAACGACAGCAAAAACAAGAATAAAACGGCGTTGACCGGGGTACGGTTCTCGCTCAGCTTGGCGAACCAAGCCGGCAAAAGATTATCGCGGGTCATGGCGAAAATCAAGCGCGATGCGGCGATAAAATTGCCGACAAGCCCCGTTAAGACACCGCCCGCAATAGCAAGAACGATGATTATAAGCCCCGCACCGGGCAGTAATCTGTCGGCGGCATAAAGCGTCGGCAGGCCGGAAATGCCCTTTATTTTGTCAATATTCGTGATATAGCCGTACCAATCGTTGAAAAACGGATGCGTCACGGAAACGGCAATGATGATAAGCGCCGTATAGGCAAAAATGGCGGTAAAAATCGCCGCGCCGATTATTTTGAAAATTTTTTGCGGCGAAAAGGAAAATTCTTCGGTGGATTGGGCTATTGATTCAAAGCCGACAAAGGCCCAGGGCGATAAAACAACGATACCGAAAATTGCCGCCAACGGTGAAACATTGGCGGGAAAAGTCGGCTCGGCGGCCGGGACGGCGAATCCCGCATGGTGAACGGCAAGGGCAAACAACGTCGCTATGCCGACAACAAGCGCCGCCGCTCCGCAAATTTGCGCATTGGCGGCAAATTTTCCGCCGCGTATGCAAATTATTGCACCTATCGCCAAACCGGCCAGCGAGAGGAGCGCTTCGCCCAAGTATACGTCATAGTCGGCGGCGGTGTAAAGATAGCCGATGTGGAACATTTCGCCGAAGAATTTGCCGGCGATAAGCGAAATGGCGGTGGTGTTCGCCCAAATTATGGCGACGTAAACCAATATCACGAACCATGCGCCGAGAAAGCCGTGGTCGTAGCCGAAAATGTTCTTGACGAAGGCGTAAATGCCGCCGGAATCAGGGTAGCGTTTGATAAGATATGCGTAATTGTAGCCGATGATGAGCATGACGAAGCCGCCGAGTATAATTCCCAAGACGCTGCCCAAGGATCCGGCCGTCGGCAAAAAAGTTGTGCCGGGCATGACAAACGCGCCCCAACCGACGGCACAGCCAAAAGCCAACGCCCAAACCGCTACGGGCGAAAGATAACGTTTTAATGTCGGTGTCGTTTCTTTGTTGCCGATTACGGCGTTCATACAATAATGCTCCCTTTCATAATTTCCGTCACCGATAAATGGCGGTGCCGAAAATTATTTTATCATCAATTTTGTTGCCGATAAGCTTTTGGGCATCTCCGCAAACTGCCCGTGCGTCGCCGTTTGTCGCGCCGCAGACGCGACAAACGGTTCGTACAAACAGTTTTTAGAGATGCCCTTTAGGAATGTTGCACATTCAAATTTTGCAGTGCCGTCATTGTCTGTTGTTGTCGCAAGTTTATCATTTGTCGGGTGATTTGACTGAGCTGTTGTTGGCGTAGTTCCGTCATGTAGTCGTCGGTCAGGCGTTTGGTGATTTTGTTTGCGTTGTCGTTCCAAAAAGCGTCGCCCGCCGCCGTAAGTCCGGCCATAATGTCGGTTACGTCACGCGCCTTGCCCCAACTTTCGCTTGAGTATTGTTCCTTGGCGGCACCGAAACGATGAATGGCGCAACGCCCGCCCGTCAAATTGGCCGACGGGTTGGGGGTTATGAGATCTTTGGCAACGGTGTCGAGTACCCATTGTTCGTAGTCGGCGTCGTCTTGCATGGCTTCAAAGCCGGCATCGGTAATATCAATCATTACGGTATCGGATTTTTTGGAGTCGTGCCGCGGGAGCGCGGAAATTTTTTGCGCGATATACTCCTTGTATTCGCTGTGCGTCATGGCGTCAATGTCATCGCGGTTGCGCTCGGCGCGATTTTTGTCGTATTCTTGTATTGATTCCAATATTTCCCGGTAGCTCAGTTCGCCGTCCGTGCTTTTTCGTTGCAACGAACGCAGGAGGCTTTCGCCGGTGTACATACTCACCGTGCCGTCCAAGAATATCGTGTTGCGCATAATTCATCGCCGACCTTTATCTTAAAATTTGCTAATAATTTCATGTCTAATTCGTCGCAGTCGGGCAAAATTCCTGCCGCTTCTTGCAGATAATGAAAATTTATTGACGAACGGGTCCCCGGGAACTGTTCCTCAATAAGTTTTCAATTACATTTGTGGTTGTCATAACAGCGTGTTTGGCTCTTGCCGGGAGCAGAAAAAAATTTCCGGCAAAAGGAAAACACGGCATTTGCAGCGAATAAACCGTGGAAATATGAATCGGTGACGGCGCACCGCCGGGATGCGGCCGCGCATATCTGAAAATTGAGGTGGCCCATGGAACACACAAAAAAAAGCGAAATAAGGCGCATTGCCATCATAGGCGGGCTCGTCATCATGGTTCTGCTGGCTCTGGGCACTTTCTGGATGGGGAAAAATGCCGACGAAGATACACATGAAGCAGTACGGCAGGTAAGCCTTATTTACCTTGATGAGCTGGCGGGACGGCGCGAACAAGTTGTTGCCTCTACATTGGCGGGCTACATCAAAAATTTGGATGTGGCTCTCGGTTTGATAGACAAAAACGATCTTAGCGACAAGGAACATCTCGCGGCGTATCAGGTACGCATGAAACAGCTTTACGGTTTGGAGAAATTTGCTTTTGTCGATACAAGCGGCTTAATTTACACGTCGCGCGGTACACGAACGGATATTGACCAATACGGCTTTGATTATGCCAACTTGTCGGAGCCGGTGGTTGCCATAAAAAATCCCGACGGCAACAGCAAAAAAATAATTATCGCCGTGCCGGTAGACCGTCTTCCGCTTGGTGACAGAGCGCTTGTGGTCTGCTTTATGGAAATAGACATGAGCCGTATGCTTGAAAGCGTTTCCTTGCAAACGGGCACGGAGAATAATATCACCTTTTGCAACCTGTATACTAAAACCGGAGTAGCCCTGACCAATGTTGTGCTGGGCGGATTGGCCAGCGAGAACAATCTATTGCGGGCTTTGGAGAACGCTCAATTTGAAGAGGGACATTCTCTTTCGGCCATGCGCGATGATTTTCGGTCGGGACACGGCGGCGTTGTTTCATTTATCTACAACGGCATACGGGAAACCATGTGCTATGTGCCGGTACACGGAACGGATTGGATGCTCACTTATTTGGTGCGCGAAA
>CAJORE010000306.1 GCA_905236595.1 uncultured Selenomonadaceae bacterium
GTATCTTACCAAAAGCATGGGCGCCGACGCCGGTATCGTCATTTCCGCATCGCACAATCCGTTTGGCGACAACGGCATCAAATTTTTCGGCGGTGACGGCTACAAATTGCCCGACGCTACCGAGGATGAGCTTGAGGAGATAGTTCACCGCATTGAGCACAACGATGACTTTGCCCGTCCGGTTGAAGAACGTGTCGGCAGGGTCGAAGATCGAAGCGATTTGATCAATCAGTATATAGATTTTGTTTGCGGTACGGTGAAAACGCGTCTGACCGGCTTAAAGGTGGTGTTGGATTGCGCGAACGGGGCGGCATACGAAGCCATGCCGCGGGTTTTGCGGCGGCTTGGCGCCAACGTAAAAATTATTCACGCATTGCCGAATGGCGTCAATATCAACGATCGTTGCGGCTCCACTCATTTGGAGAGTTTGCAGCGTGCCGTCGTCGAAAACCGCGCCGACATCGGCATTGCCCATGATGGTGATGCGGACAGATGTTTGTGCATTGACGAAAACGGTGAAGTTATCGACGGCGACCATATCATTGTCATGTGTGCCTTAAACATGATGAAAGAAGGGACACTAAAAGGAAATACCGTCGTTACCACCGTTATGGCGAACATTGGTTTTCACCAAGCGATACAAGCTGCCGGCGGCAAAGTGGAAGTTACGGCCGTCGGCGATCGCTACGTTTTGGAAAATATGCGCGAAAACGGTTTCGTTTTGGGCGGTGAGCAGTCGGGGCATATTATCTTTACCGATTATTCAACTACGGGTGATGGCCTTTTGACGGGTGTAAAGGTGCTTGAAAGTTTGAAAAAAAGCGGCAAAAAAGCATCGGAATTGGCGGCGGTAATGACAACATATCCGCAACTTTTGGTGAATGTCCGCGTCGCCCAAAAAGACGGTTGGGAAAGCAATGAGGCGATAAAACAAGCTATTGCCGACGGCGAGAAAGAATTGGGCGACTCTTCGCGCATATTGGTTCGCGCCAGCGGCACCGAGCCGTTGATTCGCGTCATGGCGGAAGGTAAGGATCCCAATCGGCTAAAGCAAGTTTGCAACGCTATTGCCGATGTGATAAAAAAAGAACAAGGTTAAGATTAGGAGAATGCTTATGAGACAGGTAATCGTTTTTGCCAGCTTCGGTGTGGCGGATGCCAGAACGCGTGCCAACAGCCTTGATCGCACATCGTTTGAAATTGCCCGCGCTTATCCGCAATTCGCCGTTGTTCAGGCGTATACTTCGGATTTCATTCGTGAAAAGATGCTTAAACAAGGTTTGCGCGCCTTGTCGTTGGCAGAGTGTTTGGAAGAACTTTTGGACAGCGGCTGTGAAGAGGTTTATATCCAGCCTGCTCATTTGACCGCCGGCGAAGAGTACGAAAAAAAATTGGTGCGGGTTGCCGATGAATTTGCCTCGCGTTTTAAGAAACTTGTTTTGGGTGAACCGCTCTTTTGCCATGATTACGACTACGATGATGTCTTGGCGGCATTGACCGAAAGCTTGGAGAGGCAAAAGGATGAACATATAGTTTTAATGGGACACGGTTCGCCGCACCGTCATTCGGATGCTTATGAGATTCTGCAGGACAAGGCCGATAAATTGGGGTTGCCGATAACGTTGGGTGTGCTTGAGAAAACCGACAGACCGACTCTTGACGACGTGGTGGCTCGCTTAAAAGCCAAGGGCGCCAAGAAAATTTTATTGGCGCCGCTTCTTATGGTGGGCGGTATGCACGTTACGCATGACTTGGCCGGCAACGGACGCGAATCGTGGGAGAAACGTTTGACCGAAGAAGGGTTTGAAGTGCGTACCGATCGGCGTTCTTTGGGCGAATATCCCGCATTTCGCACGGAATATATCAAAAAGGTCGGTCGGTTACTGGGGCGAGCCGATTGAGGAGATGTTGCCCGCCGCAACATTACATTGGCGACATAAAACGGTTTGTCCGTATCGTGAACAGCGGAGCGAATTGCTTTGTCGGTGTTTTGACCGTGATTCGCCGCTTTACGTTGCGATGTGTTGCGGCGGTATCTTTGGCGGCGCTTTGCGGCATTTTGCCGACGCCGGTTGCTTGGGCGGTTGTACCCGCTTCGGTAGTCGCCGTTGGCGGACTTGCGCCTTACGCTACCGAGGAGTTTGTAAAGAGCGTTTACGGCGAGCCAACGTATAAAACGATGCTATCCGGCGGCGAGATACTCTTTGCTTACGGTGCGTCCACGTCGATTTATTTTTCCACGGAGAAACGATTGACGAATATTATAACCGGCAGGGACGACGGCAGTGACGAACTCTACATGATAAGGCGCATTGATACCGTAAAGGGCAGCGGTTTTGTTACTCCGGGGGGCATAGGCATCGGTGATGACGAAGCGAAAATTTTGCGTATTTACGGCAAACCCGATGTCAGAGTAATTACAGGGGAAGATTTCGATGTGCGTATCATGTACGTTGGGGAAGCAAGAAGCGAGGACGAAGGTCTGTGCTTTATGACGTTTTTCTTAAAAGAAGGTCGCGTGGCAAAGATCAGTTGTTACGCAACAAGGCATTGAAGGAGAAGTAAGAAGTGAAATTTTTCGCGATTACGAAAAAAATTACTGCATTTTTGCTGACCGGAGCAATATCGTTTACTTGTGCGGCGTCACCGGTCGAAGCAAGCTGGGTTGATTGGACGGCCGCCGCCATAAATACCGGGGCAACGGCCATTACCGGCGGTAGGGCTGTTTCGCAGATAAAAAAGCAACTGACCGTATACAATACGACGGAAGAGGGACGGCAACAACTTTTTGCCGAGTACAAAGCCAAATACGGTGTCAATAACGATCCCGAACTGAACTATCGCGTCGATAATTTGATGAAAAATTTGTCGCGGGCGGTGGCCGCGGTTGATCCGTCAATAAACGACAAACCGTATCTTTACTTTGTCAACAACGATACTTCCATTAACGCTTTTTGTTCGTTGGGACACGTCATGTCCATAAACACGGGACTGTTGAATTTGTTTTCCAACGATGATGAAGTGGCGGTGGTGGTCGGCCATGAGATGGGTCACGGGCAGAAAGATCATCCTTACAACGGCACTATGAGCCGCGCCAAACGAACGGTGGCAACGGCGGTCGGCGTATCGGCAACGGGCGGCGGCAGTCTCGGCAATATTGTCGGCAATTTGGTACTCAATCAAAGCAATGCACACGGCACCAAGGCGCAGGAAAAGGAAGCCGACAATTTAGCCTTTGAGTATGTGACACATTCAAATTACAATCCCGGCGCGTGTGCGGCTGTTTGGCAACGTTTTTTGGACAAACATGGCAACAATGCGCAAAATGCGCTGGGATCGATTTTTGCGCCGAGCGATCACCCCAACAACGGTGCGCGCCGTGACACCTATGTAAAACTGTTGGAAGCTTACGGCAAAAATAAAGTCACTGCCAAGGACGGCACGGTATATGTCAACGGAAAGGCGTTCATGACAACCGGTGAAACTCCGGAAATGAGCGCCGCCGAAAGATCGTATTTTGTTCTCGGTAATTTGGCCAAGGCTTATAATGTCGGCGCTAATCGCATGGATGTGACGGTGGTCGACGGGACGGTTCGGCTGGGCAATCAACCGATAGTAAAGCCGGTGCCGGGCGAAGATTCCGCCGATGTTTTGGCGGAAAAGTTGCGTTCCCTAAAGTAAACTTACGAGAAATCGGGGATTGTTTATGAATATTGTAGTGACAGGCGGAGCCGGATTTATCGGTGGCAATTTTGTTTATTATATGTTGCGGCATCATCCGCAGGACACAATAATTTGCTATGATGCGTTGACGTATGCCGGTAATTTGGCGACGCTTGAAGAAGCAATGAAGAATGACCATTTTCGTTTTGTCAAGGGCGACATTGCCGACCGTACGGCGGTTTACAAATTATTCGAGGAAGTAAAGCCGGATATAGTCGTCAATTTTGCCGCCGAATCCCATGTCGATCGTTCGATAGAATCGCCGGAAATTTTTTTGCGTACCAATGTTCTGGGGACACAGGTACTGCTCGATGCTTGCCGCAAATATGGCATAACGCGTTTTCATCAGGTGTCGACGGACGAGGTTTACGGTGATTTGCCCATTGATCGGCCGGATCTTTTTTTCACCGAGAATACAAACTTGCACGCTTCGAGTCCTTACTCGGCATCTAAAGCAAGCGCCGACCTTATGGTCTTGGCGTATTTTCGTACTTACAATGTGCCGGTTACGATTTCGCGTTGTTCAAATAACTACGGTCCGTATCATTTCCCGGAAAAGCTTATTCCGTTAATGATAATAAATGCCCTCAACAACAAGAAATTGCCGGTCTACGGAGCCGGCGAGAACGTGCGAGATTGGCTTTACGTCGAGGATCATTGTTCGGCGATTGCACTCATTTTGGGAAAAGGACGCGTAGGTGAAGTCTATAACGTCGGCGGGCATAACGAACAAAAAAATATTGATGTCGTGCGGCAGATTTTACAAATATTGGATCGTCCGGAGACGTTAATCGAGCACGTTACCGATCGCAAAGGCCATGATCTTCGCTATGCCATTGATCCGACAAAGATAAGGAACGAACTTGGTTGGCAACCGACGACCAAGTTTGCGGTTGGTTTGAAACGTACCGTGGAATGGTATTTAGCCAACAAAACTTGGTGGGAGACCATTGTTAACGGCGAATATCAAAACTATTACGAAAAAATGTACGGTAACAGGGAACGTCGGGATTAGGGAAACACTGCATAATTCGTCCGCACCCTTGCCGGGTCTTTTTCCGGCATACTGCGTCATTCCTCCTCAGCGTAGCACCA
>CAJORE010000307.1 GCA_905236595.1 uncultured Selenomonadaceae bacterium
AGCGCATCATCTAATTTTGCTGCCCCTCGCCCAAAATATAAATAGCGCTCGTTTTTGTAGCCAAGCATTGAATCCATGGTGTTGGCGGCGCGGTACAAAGCGGCCATGGGCAAACCGCCGACCAAAAACCAAAACAACGGCGAAATGATGCCGTCGACGGTGTTTTCGGCGATGGTTTCAACGGTAGCGCGAGTGATTTCCTCGGCGTTCATTTTGTTTGTGTCGCGCCCGACAATCATACCGACGGCTTGTCGGGCTTTGGCGGTTTTTTTGGCCATGAGCAACGTGTAAATATCCAATCCGGCCGTGGCCAAACTTTTTGGCGATATCATGAAGGTCAAGACGATTACCGTCATAATATCGTCAAGATGAGGCAGGTTGTATGCAGTCATCAACAGAGCCATGCCGTACAGCAATAAATCGGTTGCCGCATAGGTGACGACGCAGACGATGGCTGTCAGCACGATTCCCAAGGCGAGTTTTAGATTGTTGCTGCGTGCGGGGGAGGGGTAGAGCAGTTTTTCAAGCAACGCGATAAATTTGCCCATTAGCGCTACCGGGTGCCATTTCCCGCCGGGGTCGCCGATTACGGCATCAAGGCAAAAAGCGGCGATCGCGGTCATCATTGTGCGCCGCCTTGCTCGCGCATAATTTGTTTGATGCGATCAATATTGAGCGAACGGCGCAGGACGTCGGCAAGTCGATTGTAATTTTGTTCTTTTTGTGCGGCAACGTTTTTGGTTACGGGCAACGGGGGCAAATGTTTGCTTTTTCGCAAGGCGTTCAAAAAATCGCGGCGAAACTTGTCATCGTCAAATATACCGTGCAAATATGTGCCGAAAATTTGCCCGTTGGCGCCGGTTTGCGCCCCGTCGGCGCGAATGGTGCCGTCGTTGTAACTAAGCAGAAACGGCGCGTATTTGCCGCCTTCCGGCAATGTTGTTACACCGGCGTGTATTTCGTAGCCGGGCAAACGGGGGGCGGTTATCGTTGAGCCGATAAAGGCAAAATTTTTGCAACTGCCGACGGTTTGTGCAGTGAATTTTTCGGCGGCGAAAGTGGTTGATACGGGCAACAAATTAAGCCCCGCAATACGCTCGACGTTGGATTCGCTTTTATAGGGATCGTAAATTTCCTTGCCCATCATTTGATAACCGCCGCAAATGCCAACCACGGGACGTGTTGCGGCGTATTGTACAATCTTTTCCGCCAACCCGGTTTCCTTTAGGTGGATAAGGTCATTGACGGTGCTTTTGCTCCCCGGCAAAATAACGGCATCGGCGCCGGAAATTTCTTCCGCTGTGCGGGCGTATATGAGTCGAACGTCATTTTCTTTTTCCAAGGCGGTAAAATCGGTGAAATTGGCGATTTTCGGCAAGCGTACGACGGCGATGGTTATTTCGCCGGTGTCTTTTTGCGGCACATCTTCCAAAGAAACCGAGTCCTCGTCGTCTATACCCAAATTTTCGATATGCGGTACAACCCCCAACACGGGTTTGCCCGTCCGTTCCTCCAAAAAGTTTATTGCCGAATCAAACAGCGACACGTCGCCGCGAAATTTGTTGATGATAAGTCCTTTTATCAAGGCGCGTTCATCGGCCTCCAGGAGTTCTAATGTCCCGACCAAAGAGGCCAAGGCGCCGCCGCGGTCAATGTCGGCTATCAGCAATACCGGCGCGTTGAGGTGTTTGGCGACGCGCATATTTACTATGTCGGTATTTTTCAGATTGACTTCGGCCGGACTGCCGGCGCCCTCGATAACGATTGTGTCGTATTTTTCGGATAATGAGGCGGCGGCGGTTTTTACGGTCGAAAATGCTTGGAGACTGAAATTGTTGTGATATTCACGCGCCGACATATTGCCTACGGGCTTACCCATTATGATTACCTGTGATGTGGAATTGCCCGTGGGTTTTAGCAGAACCGGGTTCATTAAGGCATCGGGCAAGACACCGGATGCTTCGGCTTGTGCCACTTGAGCGCGCCCCATTTCGTCGCCGGCGGCGGTAACGAATGAGTTTAAGGCCATGTTTTGCGCCTTAAATGGCGCAACGTGCCGTCCTTCTTGATAAAAAATGCGGCACAATCCGCAGGTAATAATGCTTTTTCCTACATGTGAACCGGTTCCCATGAGCATAATGTATTCCGTCACGTCGTTTACTCCCATTAGTGAAGGGCATCTCTAAAAACAGCTTGCAAGCCGTCGTTGGCCGCGTCTTTGGCGAGGACAACGGATAGCAGACAGAAGTTTTTCCAAGAGCCGCTAAAATTTATCGCAGAAGGTCTGCCATATAACAAGGCAACGCTGCACGGTTAAAGAGACGATTATTTGTCGCAAAATTTTTCAACGCGCAAATAGCGGCCATCGGTGTGAAATACCACAGCGCCGTCGCGGTCGGTGCGGAGGATTGTTGCGCCGGTTTCGGCGAGGCGGTCGATAACTTCCGCTTTCGGATGTCCAAAAGAGTTGTCGGCGCCGACCGATATTACGGCGTAGCGCGGTTTTGCCGCCGCCAAAAATTCTTGCGAACTGCTCGTTGATGAACCGTGGTGAGCAACCTGTAACACCGTTGTTTTCGGTGACAGACCCTTGGCGATGAGCGCTGTTTCTTGTTCCTTGACCAAGTCGCCGGTAAACAAAAATGAAACGTCGCCGAAGGTGAGTTTATATACGTTGGACAATTCATTTCCCGTTACCAATGTTTCGTCGGTCGGGGCAAACAGAATTTCGATGTTTATATTTTCGTCAAGGTTGATTACGTCGCCTTCGTTTCCGGCGATGAGTTTATAAGTGTGCGGTTCGTTGTCACCAAAGCGCATACTGCGATAATAGTTATTGCGTGGTTCGTTGGCCGTGATAACCGTGTTGACGGGCATTTTTCGTAACAACGTCCCCGCTCCGGATGCGTGATCTTCGTGAGCGTGCGTAAGAAAGATGTAGTTAAGTCGTCGCACACCGTAATAAAGAAGGTACGGTAAGTCCACTTTGCCGCCGACATCAAATCGGTTGTCTATCGTGCCGCCCGTATCAATCATGGCGGCATTGCCGTTGGGAGTGACGATTAAAGCGGCGTTGCCTTGTCCGACGTCGATAAAATGCACGGTTAATTCGGCGGCGGTGTTGAATTTGGCCGCCATTGCGAAAACGACGGCGAACAAACATAATCCGGCGGATAATGCGCGAAAGCGCCGGAGAATGTTGGCGGCGCTTTGTCGTTTGGTTTCGTCCAATGTACTGCCGCAGAGCATGGCATAATATATTGTTGCCGTAAATAAATTTGGCGTCGGCACATAAATCGTTGCCGCAGGCAATGAAGCAATGAGGCGGTCAGCGGTTATGGACAGGCCAAGCAACAAACTGTTTAGCGCAAAGACGACGCGCCCCGCCAGCGGAAACACCAACGCAACAATCCCGGCGATTAAGCCGATGATAATTATTGCTTCGACAATGGGGACAACGATTAGATTGGCAATCAGCGCACTTATGGACACGGCGTTAAAATAGTATGCGGTAATCGGCAAAGTGGCCGCTTGTGCCGCAGTCGTAACGGCAAACGTCATGGCAACAAATCGCGGCAACCTTTTTTGCAAGGCGGCAAAAAGCGGCGGCGTTACATACAAAATGCCGGCTGTTGCCGCAAACGATAATTGGAAGCTTATGTTAAACAACAAAAAGGGGTTGGCGATGAGCATAACAAGTCCCGTCAACGCCAGCAGACGTTTGGCATCGTTTTCCCGTCCCAGTTCGGCGGCGACGAAAGCCAACGCGCCCATAGTTGCCGAACGAATGACGGGCGGCACGAAGCCGGCCAGCAACGAATAGAAAAATATTGTGCCAAGCGTCAGCACTATGCGCGCCCATACCGGCAAGCGGAGCAAGGTTCCAAGATATGTAACGGTGGCGGCCAATAAACTTATGTGTGAGCCGGACACGGACAAAATATGCACGATTCCCGTGACGGTGAATGCCTCGGTGATTTCTTCTTTTATGCCGTCGTAACCGCCAAACAGCATGGCAAAAATGACGGCGGCATCGGCTTTGGGCATTGCCTGTTGCATGGCCGTGCGGTAGTGGTTCCTTGCGTCGGCGGCGAAACGTTTAATAAAACAGTCGTCACGGCGTTCGATTTTGACGGGACGTTTGCCGACCGACATTCGTGCCGTAATGTTTTGACTTTGCAAAAGCAGTTTGCGGTCGATTTGTCCTGGATTATTGTAGCCTCGCGGCAAGCGGACAATGCCCAAAGCCGTCAAGCGATCGCCTATTCGGGGCGCTTGATTTTTGTCGGCAGGGGCGGCATTTATGGTCAGACCTCCGGATGAGGCAATGTTCTTGCCGGAATTTTTTATGTTTTCAACATCAACCGTATATCGGACGGAGAGTGTGCCGTCGGCATTTTCAAAATAAGCCGGTTCTTCGCGTAAAATTCCCGTTACGGCGATTTCTTGGTGCGCAAAGCGGGCGATGTCATTGGCGGCGCTTGTGTTCTCGGCGGTGAACCGCAACGTCCCCAACAGGAAAAACGCCGCGCCGATACACATAGCCGCGCATTTTGCCGTGTGTCGCAAAGAAATTGCCGCCGCCCCTGTTACCAAAAGCAAACTCGCGGCAATAGGCCAAAAAGGCAAGGTAAATTCGTGCGCCGCAAAAATCCCGAGGCCGCAAAACACCGTCAATGCGTTAAGGAATGTGGCACGCCGTATGTCGGTCACGTTTTAATCAAATCTTTCATCTTGGCAAATTTGCCGTCGCCGATGCCACGCACATTTTTTATCTCGTCGATGGTCGAAAAGGCGCCGTTTTCTTGGCGATAACGGATTATTTTTTGGGCGGTGGACGGCCCAACGCCGGGTAACTCCACCAGTTCTTTTTCCGAAGCGGTGTTGATATTTATTTTGCCGCCGGTAATGTTACGGGTTGAGTTGGCGGTGTTACCGGCAGACGGGATAATGATGCTGTCGGCGTTGGTCGGCGGAGCGGCGGCGGTTGCGGGCAGTATGGTGTTTTTCGTCGGCACGGTTACTTGTTGTCCGTCTTGCAACGGTTCGGCCATATTGATATTGTCTTTGTCGGCATTGTCGGTGACGCCGTTGCAGGC
>CAJORE010000308.1 GCA_905236595.1 uncultured Selenomonadaceae bacterium
CACGAACTCATTTATGCAGTATTTCCTTTACACAAAAGCCGACTGCGTTGCGGCAGCCCTTCCGGCGACAAACCCGGTCGAAAACGCCGCCTGAAGATTGAATCCGCCCGTATACGCATCTATATCCATTACTTCACCGGCAAAATATAAACCTTGAACAATTTTTGACTCCATGGTTTTGGGATTTATCTCCTTGACGGTTACACCGCCTGCCGTCACGATGGCCTCGGTGAACGGACGATGCGCCGTTATGGTCAGCGGCAAGGCTTTTACGGATTTAACAAGGCGTATGCGTTCCCGCTTGCTTATTTGTCCGGCTGTTTTTGCGGCATCAATATACGCCGCATCAAGCGTCGGCAAAATTATTTTTCCGGGCAACAAATCAACCAAAGCATTTTTGGCGCTTTGCCGGTTATGTGCCGCCAAATCCCTCACAATGCGTGCGTCTAACGTTCGTTCGTCCAGCGCCGGTTTGAGATCTATCTCAATCTCAACCGGCTTTTCGGCGCACAATGCAAATACCGCCGCCCGACTCAGCGATAAAATGACGGGACCGGAGACGCCAAAATGCGTAAACAGCATTTCCCCGAACAAAGAGCGTTCTTTCTTGCCGTCCACCATCAACGTGACGCGAACATTTTTAAGCGTCAACCCGGCCGTCTCTTTGACCCAGTCCTCTTCGGTTTCAAGCGGCACCAACGCCGGCAAAAGCGGCTGTATCGTATGACCTGCCGCTTTTGCCATTCTTGCTCCGTCGCCGGACGAACCGGTCGCCGGATACGATGCGCCGCCGGCAGCAAGGACAACGGCATCGGCTGCATAATACTCGCCGTTCTTCGTAGCCACGCCGCAAACTTTACCGTCCGCAACAATCAGCCGCTCAACTTTCGTATCGGTAACAACGGCAACTTCTTTCGCTCTTAGAGCTTTACCGAGAGCTTCAACCAAATCAATCGCCCGATCGCTCACGGGGAAAACCCGTCCGCCGCGTTCAATTTTCGTCGGCACATTAAGTTCACCGAACATTTCAATGACTGCCGTGTTCGGAAACTTATTCAACGCACCGTAAAGAAACGCACCGTTACCGGGAGTATTTTTGATAAATTCGTCAATGCCGGCCATATTGGTCAAATTGCCGCGTCCCTTGCCAGTTATGGACAGCTTTTTCCCGAGACGCGGCATTTTTTCCGTCAACATAACCGTCGCACCGTGATTCGCCGCCGTCAATGCCGCCACCATTCCTGCGGCACCGCCGCCGACAACAATAACTTTCTTCATTCTCTTTGCCCCGCAAATTCCAAAAGGCGCCGCACTTCATCACCGGTAAGTTCCCGCCACTCGCCGCGCTTAACCCCCGCCAACGTCAAAAACGCAAATCTTGTTCGTTTTAACGCGCACACCTCATAACCGACGGCGGCAAACATACGTCGTACTTGACGATTGCGTCCCTCATGAATGGTAAGTTCGACCTTGGTATTGCCGTCGGCGGTTGTTTCCCGAATTTTTACCTGTGCCGGCAAAGTCGGGCGATCATCACCGTCCATCTTTACGCCGTGACGCAAAGCCGCCAACGCATCGGGCGAAAGTTTTCCGCTGATCGTTGCGACATAAGTTTTGGCCACGGCAAAACGCGGATGTAACAACGCATTGGTGAGATTGCCGTCATCGGTCAACAACAACAGTCCCTCGGTTGCGCGATCAAGCCGCCCGACGGGGTAAATGCGGCGTCCTTTAGGCAACAGATCCATAACGGTTTTTCGTCCCCGCTCATCTTTGACGGATGTTATATATCCTTTGGGCTTGTTAAGAAGATAATAAACCGCTGTTTCCCGTTTGCCGATTTCTTTGCCGTCAACCGTAATCACAACCTCCCCGGCCGAAAATTTTGTTCACGGAGCAGTAATTATTTTGCCGTCCACGGCAACTCTGCCGGCAGCTATAAGCGCTTCGGCATTGCGACGCGAAGCTACACCTGCGGCAGCGATAATTTTTTGGAGACGCTCGGTCACCTTTGATCCACCTGCCTTTTTACGGCAATATACCACGATAAGCCGCACCGACGCAAGATTACGAAAATCCTTCAACCGCGCCCGTTCGCCCCGAAAGCGCAACG
>CAJORE010000309.1 GCA_905236595.1 uncultured Selenomonadaceae bacterium
AATAAAAAAAGCAACCAAAGTAAAAAGGAGAAAAAAGCCGCGCAATAAAATTAAGCCACAAACCAAAACCACAACGAAAAACTTAAAATTTATTTTTTCACAGTTCCTTGCGTCGCAGAATCTCAATTATTGCCGTGCCGATGTCGGAAGTTTTCGCCGTGCCGCCCGGAAAATCGGGCGTTAGGGTTTTCTTTTCGACCAAGAGCGTTTCGATGGCGGCAACGACTTTTGCGCCGAGAGCGGCGTAACCAAAGAAGTCCAACATTTGCGCCACGCTCCAAACGGCCGCCAACGGATTGGCGATGCCAAGTCCGGCAATATCGGGGGCGCTGCCGTGAATCGGCTCAAACATGGACGGAAATTTCTTTTCGGGGTTCAAGTTCGCCCCCGCCGCCAGACCCATGCCGCCGGCAATGGCGGCGCCAAGATCCGTCAGAATGTCGCCGAACAAATTGCTTGTTACGACCACTTGGAAACGCGACGGATCCTTCACGAAAAACATACTGGCCGCGTCCACCAAGAGAGTGTGCGTTTCCACGTCGCTGTACTCGGCGGACAGTTCTTTGAAGATTTCGTCCCACAGCACCATGGAATAACCAAGGGCGTTGCCTTTGCTGATGCTCGTCAGCGTCTTTTTTTCGCGTCGCGCCAAACTGAAAGCGTAGCGCATGACGCGTTCGCAACCGACGCGGGAAAACACGCCCGTTTGCAGGGCGATTTCCCGCGCCGTGCCGCGATAAAGCCGCGCCCCGGCATTGGCATATTCGCCTTCGCTGTTTTCGCGGACGACGATCATGTCAATGTCGGCGGGTTGCACATCTTTTAACGGGCAGGGCGCACCTTTGAGCAATTTTACGGGACGCAGGTTTATGTATTCGTCGAAGCCTTGGCGAATTTTTAGGAGCAAGCCGCCTAAGGAAACATTGTCCGGCACACCCGGATAACCGACGGCACCCAAATAAACGGCGTCAAAATTCTTCAGCGTTGTCAACGCGTCGTCGGGCATCATCTCCCCGTTTTGCAAATAATACTCCGAACCCCAGGGAAAGTCGGTAAATTCGACGGCGAACTCGCCGGAGTCGGCGGCAACGGTTGCCAGCACTTTTTTACCTTCGGCGATTACCTCGGGACCGATACCGTCGCCGGCAATAACGGCGATGTGAAATGTTTTCATAAAACAATCCTCAAAAAGTTTGCGGTCGGCGGTCAAAGTCATCGACCGCCGACCACCCTGTTATATTTGGGAACAACGATAGGGCATCTCGAAAAACTAAAAACATTCGGGGTGCAGGGGACGAAGCTCCCTGCCGGGGTCAAAGGGCGAAGCCCCAAAAGATAGTTTTTAGAGGTTCCCGCTATATAAATCGGTTTGCGCCAAAATTTTCAGTTTCCGGATTCGATAAGCCCGTAATTGCCGTCGGTGCGGCGATAGACAACGTTGACTTCCTCGGTGGTCGAATCACGGAACACGAAGAAGTTGTGGTTGATAAGGTTCATTTGCATGATAGCTTCTTGCACATCCATAGGCTTTACCACGAAGCGTTTGGTTTTGATGACGGTATATTCTTCGCCGTCCTCCTTCAGGGCTTCGGGGACTTTTTCCTCGGGCACTTCTTCGGCCTTGAAGCCACCGGAGCGGAAACGGCGGGCAAGTTTGGTTTTTTGTTTGTGGATTTGCCGTTCCAATTTTTCTACCACGAGATCAATGGAGGTATACATATCCATCGTGGCCTCTTCGCCGCGGAGCAAAATCCCGCCGGGTACGGGAACCGTTACTTCAACGATGTGTTGACCCTTTAAGACCGTCAACAAAACGGTAATCTCGCCTACTTCGTCAAAATATTTCGTGACTTTGCCGACGCGTTTTTCGACGTAATCTTTCAATGCGGGCGTAATTTCGATGTTCTTGCCGCGAACAGTGAATGTTGCCATGTGGCACATCCCCCTTCCTTTTGTAGCTGTTGTAGCGCTAACGGCGGTGGCATTATGCAAACCTTCGCGATGTTCATGGTGTTCATAATGCGCCGTTCAAGCTTTGGCGTTAATATTCGGCAAAGAAAGCAAAAATCCCTGCCGATAACAAAAAATAATAGCTCCGCTTCGTTCGTCAACGAAGCGGAGCTATTGTCTATATAGGCAACGGATTAAGCCGTCTTTACTACATTTGAGGCTTGAGGCCCACGCGCACCTTCGACAATTTCAAACTCGACGTCTTGACCTTCGTTCAAGGTTTTGAAGCCTTCGTCTTGTATCGCCGAAAAATGCACGAAAACATCATCACCGTCAGCACGTTCAATGAAGCCGTAGCCCTTTTCCGCGCTGAACCATTTAACCTTGCCAACCATGGTTGCAATTCCCTCCCGGAATATATAAGTGTACCATAATGCGTTACCGCCAAAATCGTCTGTCACCCGCAGAGAAAAATCCCAAACAATCGTACAAACGAAAAAGCCGGACACCGCATTTGAAAACCCATTTGTTGATTATAGCGAATGTAAGCGTTAGTGTCAATAGTTTTTTGATACTGCGGGGATTTAAGGAAACACTGCATAATTCGTCCGCACCCTTGCCGGGTCTTTTTCCGGCATACTGCGTCATTCCTCCTCAGCGTAGCACCA
>CAJORE010000310.1 GCA_905236595.1 uncultured Selenomonadaceae bacterium
CCAAGGAACATCAATAAATTGGGCTATGGTCACGGGGAACATCAGCACGGATGACGCAAAGATTATGGGAATGACCCCCGCAGGATTAACCTTCAAGGGTATGTGGGACGAATGACCGCCGTAAGCGCGTCCGCCCGCCACACGTTTTGCGTAAGAAATGGGAATCCGTCTAAAGCCCGTTTCGATGTGAATTACAAACACAATCATCGCCACAGCGATAATCGCAAACAACAACACGCTGAAGTAACTTATGGTTCCCGCCTGCACATAATGGTAAATCGTGCCGATATTCTGCGGCAGTGCCGCCACAATGCCGGCGAAAATGATAAGCGATATGCCGTTGCCGACCCCTTGCGCCGTTATTTGTTCGCCGAGCCACATGAGGAACACCGTCCCCGCCGTCAGCGTTATGGCGATAATCAAAATATTTACGGGGCTGGGGTTTAAGATGGCGGCCTTCAAGCCTATCGACATGCCGATGGCCTGCAAAAAAGCCAGCGCCACCGTCAAATAGCGGGTAACCTTGGTGGTTTTCTTATGCCCCTCCTGCCCTTCCTTCGACCATTGCTCCAACGTCGGAATAACAACGTTCAAGAGTTGAATGATGATGGCGGCATTGATATAGGGCGTGATGCTCATGGCAAATATGGAAAATTTGCTGAACGCACCGCCTGAAAACAAATCGAGAAGTCCAAAGAGACTGCCGCTGGCAAAAAGCTGCTCGATCGCCGTGGGATCAACCCCCGGCACGGGGATATGCGTCCCCATGCGAAAAACGGCAAACATGATGAGCGTAAAAATTATTTTTTGCCGAAGCTCCGGAATCTTGAAAATGTTGGCGAGAGAGGCGAACAATCAGACCACCTCGAGTCGCTGATTGTTTTGCTTCTCGATTACTTCGGCACGACCGCCCGCCGACTTAATTTTCTCTTCGGCGGTCTTGGTAAAGCCGTTGGCGCGAACGGTGAGTTTCTTCGTCAATTCGCCGCCGCCCAAAATACGCACACCGTCGTCGATTTTCTTCAACACGCCGGCCGCAACCAAAGCCACGGGATCCACCGTCGTGCCGTCCTCAAAACGATTCAGCGTTTCGACGTTTACTTCGGCATAAACCTTTGCCCAGACATTCTTAAAACCGCGCTTGGGCAAACGCCGATACAAAGGCATTTGGCCGCCTTCAAAACCCGTGCGGATAGATGCGCCGCTACGCGCTTTTTGACCTTTCATGCCGCGTCCCGAAGTCTTGCCGTTACCGGAACCGATGCCGCGCCCGACGCGATTGCGTGTCTTTTTGGAAAAAGGGGCGGGGGACAATTCATGGAGTTTCATGCTTTTCACCTCGCTCATTTAACTTCTTCCACGGTAACAAGATGCTCCACCTTATGAAGCTGTCCGCGAATCGACGGCGTATCTTCCAAAATTGCCGTCGAGTTAAGTTTCCTTAAGCCAATGGAACGCACCGTGCGCCGTTGCGTTTCGGGGCGGCCGATAAGGCTTCTCGTCAATTTGACTTTCAACTTTGCCATTTTCGTTGCCCCCTTAGCCCAAAAGCTCCGCCAACGTCTTGCCGCGAAGTTCGGCGACTTTTTCGGCGCGCTTTAACTGCTGCAACCCGACCATCGTCGCCCGTACCATGTTATTGGGGTTGGACGAACCGATCGATTTCGTCAAAATGTCGTGAATACCCGCAAGTTCCAGTACCGCACGCGCCGGACCACCGGCAATAACGCCGGTACCTTTGGCCGCAGGCTTTAAGAGAACCTGCCCCGCGCCGAAGATGCCGATAATCTCGTGGGGAATGGAACGATCCTTCAAAGCAACCTCGATAAGATTCTTCTTGGCGTCCTCAATGCCCTTTCTGATAGCTTCGGGAACTTCGGCGGCTTTGCCCAAACCGACGCCCACTTTGCCGTTGCGATTGCCTACGACAACCAAAGCGCTGAAGGAAAACCTTCTGCCGCCTTTTACGACTTTGGCGACGCGGTTAATGTAAACGACCTTCTCCTCGTATTCGGGAGTTTCGTTGTCAACTCTTCTGGCCATCTAATGTCCTCCCGTTCGTCAGAATTTCAGTCCCGCTTCGCGTGCGGCTTCGGCCAACGCCGCCACACGACCGTGATAAACATACCCGCCGCGATCAAAAACGACTTCTTTGATGCCTTTTTCAAGAGCCTTTTTGGCGATGCGCTCGCCGACGGATTTGGCTGCGCTCACGTTGCCGCCGTATGCGTCAATGCCCTTATCGTTGCTCCCGGCGGCGACCAACGTCACGCCCTTTTCATCGTCGATAATCTGCGCGTAAATGTTGGCTATGCTGCGGAACACGTTAAGGCGCGGACGCTGTGCCGTGCCGGAAATGTGATTTCTGACCCGAAGGTGGCGTTTCTTGCGGGCTTTGTTTTTATCTTGTTTCTTAAGCACCGATACTCCTCCTTCTTACTTCTTGCCTTTGGCGCCCGCCTTGCCTTCTTTGCGGCGGATATGCTCTCCGGCGTATTTGATGCCTTTGCCCTTATACGGCTCGG
>CAJORE010000311.1 GCA_905236595.1 uncultured Selenomonadaceae bacterium
GGTTGCATAACGCCCGCCCCCAAACGCGCCATTTCAAGCATCTCGTTGTAGGTTATCTCTTTCATCTTGCGCGCTTTGGGTTCAATGCGCGGGTCGGCGGTATAAATGCCTTCGACATCGGTGAAAATTTCACAGGTGTCTGCCTTCAACGCGCCGGCCAAAGCCACCGCCGACGTATCGGAACCGCCGCGCCCAAGCGTCACGGGGTCGCCGTAAATGTCCGTCCCCTGAAAGCCGGCCACAACGACAATGTTCCCTTTGTCAAGTTCCTCGCGCACCCGTTCGGGTTTTATATCAATAATACGCCCCTTGGTATGGGCGCGATTGGTTTTCATCCCCGCCAAAGCACCGGTCAATGACACCGCCTTTTTCCCCATGGCGTTAAAGGCCATGGTCAAAAGGGCAATGGACACCTGTTCCCCCGTCGTCAACAACATATCCATTTCCCGGGGGAACCGGTAGGGATTGGCATCAATGCCTTGAGCCAACGCAATAAGCTCGTCCGTCGTATCGCCCATTGCCGACACGACGACGACTATTTGCTCGCCCGGCTTTTGTTCGTCAATTATACGCTTGGCGACTGCCGTTATTTTTTTGGCATCGGCAACGCTGGAGCCGCCGAATTTTTTTACCGTAAGCAATTTTGTTCTTACCTCCCGCGATAAAGCCGTATTTCTCCTTGCGTCCCGCGCAATACATCGGCATAAGCCATGCGGCAATCAATGCCCAAGAAATACAGCAGGGATTATACAAAAAAAATGCCGTCGACGCAAGTCGGCGGCACGAACTCATTTATTTGGCGTTTCATTAACGATATGCGGAAACTTTTCCCGCAGGTAATTGCCGATTTTTTCGCCGATATGTTTCTTGCCGACGTAATCGGGGTGCAAGCCGTCGGTGCTCAATGTCCCGCTCAAATCACCGCCGGCTTCGGTCAAAACGTCGTTGACGTCCACAAAATATTGTTGCGAACGCACCCAATAAACCACATCCTGTTGCAAATCGCGCCACCCGTAATACGGAGCAGCGGCTAATTTGCGGCGGTTCATCAGCCAGCCGTTTATGGGCGTCGGCGTCACAAACACGGGAATTATGCCGTTGGCATGACACTTTTCGCGAACGGCGGCAAGATTGTCAATGGTTTCGTAGCTTGAAACGCCTTGGCGGTAATCGTTCACCCCGCCCATTACAACCAAAATTTTCGGCTTGAAGGGCAAAACATCACTGTCAAAACGCTCCAAAAGCTGCCCCGTCGTATCGCCGCTTCGTCCCAAATTCTTGATGGGAACGGGGCTATACGTCTCCCAATCGTAAAGCAAGCGACAAGGCGGCACACTCGTCACGCCGCCGCCGTGGGTTATGCTGTCGCCAAATGCGGCGACGGTGACGGGAGCCGTAACCTTAAAAAACCGCTTCTCCGACCATTCGCTTATCGCCCGCCCCGAAGGATCAAGCGCTCGAATTTGCCAATAGTAAGTATCCGGATGAGTATAACCCGCCCATTCGTAACAATCGTGATCCGTCGCCACCATTTCCGCAATGATGGTATCTTTATCCGCCCGCCGCCGATAAACGCGAATTTGGTATTGCACCGCATCCAAATACGGCACCCACGCATAAGTGGGATAAAGCGGCGGATATGCCATGGCGTCAAATTCCGTCTTGGGCAACGGCGCACGGGTATTGAATTCGCCGTCGGTTATGGGGCGCGGCTTTGAAAATGCGCTCAACGCATTGCCTTCATAATTAAGGGGGCAAACTTTGTAATAAAAATTTTTGCGCTCTTCGCCGTAGGTACGCAAATCAATCTCCACGCCGTCGGTGTAAATCTGATCCACGGTCAGGACGATGTTGTCCGCCCTGTCCTTTTCATTTTTCAACAAAACCAACTGATACATGACGGCACCGGGAACAATGTCCCAACTTAACCGCACCTTGTCCATTTCCCGCCCAAATTTTACCGGCGACGGCTCTTGCGCCGTTTCCTTATTATCGCGTTTTTCGCCCGGCGTCACGCCGCGCAAAACTTCAACACCTTGTTCAATGCTGACCGAATTGCTCGCCGTCGGTTTTTCCGCCGCATCCGTAACCGTTTCCGGCATAACGGCTTCGCTCTCTGCGGCGGCACTAATCGGAAACGCCCCCCACAAAAAAAAGACCGCCGCCATCGCCCAAATCTTCGCCGCGCTTTTAAGCGGCGCTTTTTTACAATAGCTCATTTAACGCCACCGCCGCATCGCGAACGCGCTCAAGACACGTCGTCCTACCCATTGCACGAAGCTCCCGGCAATTAAGCGAGCCTTGCTTTTCAAAAAAACTCCGTTCCAACTCGGCGATAAACCCCGCCGAGCCTTCGCTCCGAAATTTTTCCTCAAGGACGATTTCCGCCGCGCACAACGCCCCGCATTTTGTTTTGCGTCCGCCGGAGTACGGAGCCGCCAACTTCATAGCCGTTTCGTCGTCCATATTCGCCTCGTCGGCAAAAGCACACAATACCGCCTCGGAACACGAATACGGCCCTTTCATATA
>CAJORE010000312.1 GCA_905236595.1 uncultured Selenomonadaceae bacterium
CCCAAAAAAGATAGTTTTTAGAGGTCCCCATAAGAAAGAAGCAAGAATCATGCGAAGGTGTTTGAAAATTTTCGTTGTCGCATTGACATTGTTTTCTTTGTCGGGCGGCGTTACTTTTGCCAAGGATTTTGGCGAGTTTTGGAAAAAGAATTCGACGGCGGCAAGCGAGATAACATCATACGTCGAAAGCATCACGAAGAAAAAATCCCGCGATTATATCGCTCCCGCCGACCGCATCGCCGTATTTGATTTGGACGGTACTGTTTTTTGCGACACTTTCCCGCGACCCTTTGACTGGCTGATGCTCAAGGATTTGGTGGATGAGCGCGGCATCCGTACGCCCCTTGAGGCGCGTAATACGGCTAAGGAAATTGCCGATTCTTTTCGGCAGGAAGCGCCGGACAATATGGCCGTGCGGGCAAGACTGACCGAAGCGGAAGCGTACAAAGGGCAGACCCCTGCCGAATTGACGGCGAGAGCGGAAAAATTGAAAAAATCCCCCGCCGCCGGTTTTAATGCGCTGACAAGGGGCGACGCTTTTTATGCCCCGATGGCGGAGCTTATCAATTATTTGCGCGACAACGATTTTTCCGTTTACATCGTTGCCGATACGGAACGCACGACGGCGCGGCTTTTGGTTTGCGACAAATTGGGGATTCCCGCCGAGAACGTTATCGGCACGGACTTTGAACTTGCCGGGGCGGAGCAACGGACGGTGCCGTCCGAAACTTATTCGTTGCGCGCGGGGGACAAAGTCGTTTATAACGGCGAAGCCTCCGTCAACGTGAAAATGAACAAGGTGAACGCCATTATGCGCCACATCGGGAAAAAGCCGGTGCTGGCCTTCGGCAACGATCTGGCCGACAGCAGTATGCTGACTTTTGTGCAAGCGGACAATCCCCGCAAAAGCATGGCGTTTATGGTGCTAAACGACGACGAGGTTCGCGATTATGTCGATGAAAATGCGGCCGCCGAAATAAAGCAAGCGGCGGTATTTAACGGTTGGCGCACCATTTCGGTGAAAAATGATTTTGCCGTTCTTTACGGCAAAGACGTAAAGAAAGCGAGTAAGTAAGCGTGAACATGACCGACATTAAAAATGTGCCGTTGTCCTTGCCGCTGACCGGTGCGCTTATCGGCACGGTGGCGACGTTGTTCGTCGGCAAAAAATGGCATGCGGGCTTTGGCATTTTGTGGTCGCTTCTCTCTTTGTGGCATGGCCTGCAACACGCGGGAAAAATGCAAAAGGATGCGGCGCATCTTTGGCCTCCGGCAAAAACAACCGACACGACGAAACTGCAAAATTTTGTCGCGGGGCTGAAAATTGCCGCTTTCACGCCCGGCCGGTTGCGCGTGTACCATGCGTCGCTTATCGGCAACGAGGATTTGGCGCGGCAGCTTGAAGAATACCTTGCGTCCTTTACCGGCGTAAAAAAAGCGACAGTCGGCACCCTCACCGGTTCGCTTTTAATCGAATACGACACCGAGCGGCTCCGAACCAAAAAAGGTTTGGCGGCGCTTGAGAAAAAAATCATGGTCATTTACGGCAAGGATAAACAGAACCGATAGCTTATGAATTCCTCGTCGTGACGACGGGGAATTTTTTTGCGATTGGGGAACAAAAAGCATTTGTTGCGTTTTCGCACGGAAGGTTTGACAAAATGGAAAAATACACACCGCAGGAAATAGAAAAAAAGTGGCAAAAAGTGTGGGAGGACGAAGCGGTCTATAAGACGGAGCGCGACGATTCCCGCAAAAAATACTACGCCTTGGAGATGTTTCCCTACCCGTCGGGCAATTTGCACATGGGACACGTCCGCAATTATTCTATCGGCGACGTGGTGGCGCGGTTTAAGACGATGCAGGGCTACAACGTCCTTCACCCCATGGGCTTTGATGCTTTCGGTATGCCCGCCGAGAACGCCGCCATCGAACACGGCATCCACCCGGCGAAGTGGACGAAGGACAACATTGCCAACATGACGGCGCAACAAAAAGGCATGGGGCTTTCCTACGACTGGGATCGGGAAGCGATAACCTGCAACCCCGATTATTACAAGTGGACGCAATGGCTCTTTGAACTTGTTTACAAAAAAGGCTTGGCGTACAAAAAGGCGGCGACGGTCAACTGGTGCGACAAATGCGGCACGGTGCTGGCCAATGAGCAAGTGGTGGACGGCAAATGCTGGCGTTGCGATTCGCCGGTTGTAAAAAAAGACCTGGCGCAATGGTTCTTTAAGATTACCGATTACGCCGACCGTTTGCTGAAAGACTTGTCCCTTCTCAAAGGGTGGCCGGAACGCGTAAAAACCATGCAGGAAAACTGGATCGGCAAAAGCGCCGGTTTGGAATTTTCCATGGAAATTCCCGAACTTGGCGAAAGCGTTGCGGTATACACCACGCGCCCCGATACGGCCTTCGGCATCACCTTCTTGGCGTTGGCCGCCGAACATCCGTTGGTGGAAAAAATTTGCGCCAAAAGCGACAAGGCCGACGAGATAAAAGCTTTTTGCGAAAAGGTGCGCCAAACGAGCGACATCGAACGCACAGCCGGCGATGCCGACAAAGAAGGCGTGTTCACGGGGCTTTACTGCATAAATCCCTTTAACGGCAACAAAGCCCAAATTTGGGTGACGAATTACGTCCTTGCCGAATACGGCACGGGGGCGGTAATGGGCGTGCCGAGCGGCGACCAACGCGACTGGCTCTTCGCCAAAAAATACGGCATCGACATAATTTTGACGCTTCAGCCCAAAGGCGCCAAGCTCAAATTAGCGGATATGACGGCGGCTTACGTCGAAAAAGACGGCGAACTTGTCAATTCCGGTCGCTTTACGGGCATGGAAATGCACGCCGCCATGGACGCCATCATGGACGAGGCGGAAGCCAAAGGCTTCGGCAAACGGCGCATAAATTACCGGCTGCGCGATTGGCTTATCTCCCGTCAACGGTACTGGGGGGCGCCCATTCCCATAATCTACTGCGACAAATGCGGCGAAGTATTGGTGCCGGAAGAGGAATTGCCCGTCAAACTGCCCGAGGACGTGAAGTTTGAAAGCGGCGCCAAATCGCCACTTGCCACGAGCAAAGAATTCGTTGAGTGCCGTTGCCCGAAATGCGGCGGCGCGGCGCGACGCGAGACGGATACAATGGACACGTTCATTTGTTCGTCATGGTATTACCTTCGTTATACCGACCCGAAAAACGACAGCGCACCTTTCGCCAAAGGCGACGTCAATTATTGGGCGCCGGTTGACCAATACATCGGCGGCATCGAACACGCGATTTTGCATTTGCTCTATTCGCGCTTTGTGACGAAAGTGTTAAAGGACGAAGGCTTGGTGGATTTTGCCGAACCCTTCACCAATCTTTTGACGCAAGGCATGGTCATAAAAGACGGCGCAAAGATGAGTAAATCAAAAGGCAACGTCGTTTCGCCGGAGGAAATTATCGGCAAATTCGGCGCGGACACGGCGCGGCTCTTTATTCTGTTTGCCGCCCCCGTTGAACGCGACCTTGAATGGAGCGACGAAGGCGTGGAAGGCTCCTTCCGCTTCCTGTCCCGCGTATGGCGCATTTTGGACATAAAAGCCGACGCCATAAACAGCGGCAACGACGCTTATGACGCGGCAACGCTCACCGCCGACGAAAAGAAATTGCGCGGCCAACTGCACCGCACAATAAAGAAAGTCACCGTTGACATCGGCGAGCGCTTCATGTTCAACACCGCCATAAGCTCCTGCATGGAATTGGTCAATCACCTCTACACCTTCCAAGACAAGGAACTGAATCCCGATTTGGCGCGGGAGACGGCGAAAAATCTCCTGTTGATGTTAGCGCCGTTTGCGCCGCACATAACCGAGGAATTGTGGAGCAAATTTTTCGTCGGCAGCGTCCACAAGCAAAGCTGGCCAAAATGCGACGAAGCGGCGACCGTCGAAAACGAAATCGAAATCGTGGTGCAGGTAAACGGTAAAGTCCGTGACAAACTCGTAATTGCCGCCGACGCCGACAAAACGGCGCAGGAAGAAGCCGCCCTTGCTTTGCCGAAAATAAAGGAACTGACGGCGGGCAAAACCGTTGTCAAAGTCATCGTCGTGCCGAAGAAACTGGTGAACATCGCCGTCAAATAAGGTTATGTCCATGAACAACAAGAAAATTCATCCCTTCGCCGAAAGCATCGGCGGCACGGTACGCATCCCCGGCGACAAATCCGTATCGCACCGCGCCGTCATGCTGGCCGCGTTGGGCAACCAAAGCGTCACCGTGAAAAATTTTTTGCGGGGGGCGGACTGCCTTTCGACGGTCAACTGTATGCGAGCGTTGGGGGCAAACATCGAAGAAATTTCCGCCGACGAACTAATCGTCACGGGTAAGGGCTTAAACGGCTTGACCGAACCGACGGAAATATTAAACGCCGGCAATTCCGGCACGACCCTGCGCTTATTGATGGGGTTGCTTTCGCCGCGCCGAATGTTCGCCGCCTTTTGCGGCGACGCGTCCTTGACCAAGCGCCCCATGGCGCGGGTTATACAGCCGCTGTCCCTTATGGGCGCAAAAATCGTCGGCCGGGCGGGCAATAAATTCCTGCCCGTAGCCGTCACGCCCGTTACGCAAAATTTAACGGGCATCACCTACGACAGTCCCGTAGCGTCGGCTCAGGTAAAATCGGCAATATTGCTGGCGGGCTTATTGGCCGAAGGAGAAACCACCGTCAACGAGCCTTATCTTTCGCGCAACCATACGGAAAAAATGCTGGCCGCTTGCGGCGTCGATATTCGCCAAACAGGCAGCACCACCGTGCTTTCGCCCCCCGCCGCCCGCGATTTTGCGCCGCCGTCGGTCTTTGAAGTCCCCGGCGACATAAGTTCGGCGGCGTATTGGCTCGTGTTGGCCGCCGTCATGAAGGGCAGTCGCCTGACGCTAAAGAATACGGGCGTCAACGAAACGCGCACGGGCATCATCGACGTTTTGCGCTCAATGGGCGCCGACATCACGCTGACGAACAAACGCCAAAGCGGCGGCGAACCCTTGGCGGATTTAATCGTCACGGGCAACGGCAATTTGCACGGCACCGCTTTCGGCGCCGAGATTGTCCCGCGCCTTATCGACGAAATCCCCGTCATAGCGGCGGCGGCGCTTTTTGCCGACGGCGATACGGTTATGCGGGAGGTCAGCGAATTGCGCGTCAAGGAAACCGACCGCCTGCAAGCGATAATCGACGAATTTAACAAAATAATGCCCGGTTCCGCCGTTGCCGACGGCGATACGCTGATAATTCACGGCAGATGCGGCGAATTTTTGCCGAACATACCCGTCAAGACCTACGGCGATCACCGCATGGCGATGGCGCTGGCCGTAATCGGCGCGGCGAAAGCCGGCGTTTGTTTGGACGATGCGTCATGCGTTGACATTTCGTACCCGACGTTTTGGAACACATTGGAAGGATTTTAACCGCAATCGCGATATGATTATTCGTCCGACCGATGAATGATTGTATCGCGCTTTTA
>CAJORE010000313.1 GCA_905236595.1 uncultured Selenomonadaceae bacterium
CAAAAAGCGCGTAACCGATATTGGCTGTAAACGGTGCGGCCGGTCATTTTATCCATGAACATGAAAAGTTAGGAGCGTAAATTATGTGCATACGCCGTATATTTCCGCCAACACTACGTATTTTGCGCCGCAAAGTTGACCGCTTACACAATACGACAAAAGGGGGCAAGTATATATGTCATACATCGCAGTCGAACAAAAATTAACACTTTTGCCGGAAGAGTATTTAAGTGATGTGTCGACGTTTTTGGATACTTTGCTAAACAAGCGTCGCAATCATTCGCTTAATGTCACGGAAAAAGAACAAACGCGGCAAAATCGTGAAGCTTTCTTCAGCCTGGCGGGAAATATCGACATTGACGAAAAAGCCGTGGTTGATTTGCGTAAAAGGAGCGACATCAAATGATATTGGTCGATACTAATATCATCATTGACTTTTGGCGAAAACCCAACGCAGAAATGACTACTGTTTTTTCAACGAAGGATATAGCCGTTTGCGGTGTTGTGAAAGCAGAATTGTTGTATGGCGCACGAAGTTCGACCGATTGTTATCGCATACTTAACGCATTAGCCGTGTTCCCCTGCCTTGACCTGTGTGCGACAGATTGGGATATATTGGGAAAAAATTTGTATGATTTGCGGTCGCACGGTGTTACCGTGCCGTTTCAAGATGCAATAATAGCCACAACAGCAATGATAAACGGCGCAAGTATTTGGACAAATGACAAGCATTTTGCTTTGATAAAAAAGGTATTTACAAATTTGGTATTGTATTAGTTAGGAGCGTAAATTATGTTTGGTTTAGGCGTACCCGAATTGGTACTTATCCTCATAATCGGCTTGGTTATTTTCGGGCCGGGGAAGTTGCCCGACATCGGCAAAGCCCTCGGCCGGAGCATACGAGAATTTAAGCAGGCCAACAAAGAAGAAGAAAAGCCGCCGGAACTCACCGTTGCCGCTGCCTCCGTCGGTGACGAAAAGAAATGACCGGCGAAACGAAAACCGCCGCGCCGACTTACGGCGATCCCCACAGCGAATTGCCGTTGGCAGAGAACGCCGCCGCCGCAGTCAAACCGCCGCCCGCCGACGATGACGACGGCAACATGAGCATAATCGCTCACCTTACGGAACTGAGAAGCCGCTTGATTAAATGTTTGCTGACGGTGGCAGTATGCAGTGCGCTTTGCTGGGCGTATGCCCCGGACATAATGCACTATCTGACCCTTCCGGCGGGGAAACTTTATTATCTGCAACCGGCCGAGGCATTCTTCACCTACATCAAAGTTGCGGTGGCGGCGGGATTTTTGCTTGCCTTGCCCGTAATTTTTTATCATGCTTGGAAATTTTTCCTGCCGGCGTTCACAAAAACCGAACGCATGGTAATGGGGATAATCGTCCCGGCGTCGGTACTGTTGTTTTTCGTCGGCCTGGCCTTTTCGTTTTTCCTCGTCCTGCCGGCGGGATTACGATTTTTTTTGAGTTTCGGCGACGAAGATTTGGCGGCGATGTTCTCCATCGGCAAATATTTCGATTTTGTGCTGACCTTCATTTTGCCCTTCGGCTTCGTGTTTGAATTGCCGCTCATCATTACGATTTTGGGCAAAATGGGCATCGTGACCAGCGCAATGCTGAAAAAACATTGGCGCGTTGTCGTGTTCTTATCCTTCGTGTTGGGAGCGATTATAACACCCACGCCCGATATTTTCACCCAGTCAATGATAGCTTTGCCCATGATTTTACTCTACGGACTGAGCTACGGCATTGTAAAATACATCATCGGAAATTAATTTTTCTCATCAGGGGAGGTCTTATCTTGTTATTCAATCTCAATCGCAAAAAACCGACCGCCTTTTTTGCGGCGGCGGTTATGTCGCTGTCGCTTCTTGTCGGCGGTTGCGGCGACGATTCGGCGCCGCAGGGCGGACAAGCGGCGCAAGTGAAGGCGATGAACGCCTTAAAGCGCGATACGCCGCTTATCAGCGAGTATGCCGGAACGGTCGTCGGCAAAAACGAAGTCAAAGTCCAATCCAAAGTCAGCGGCAACGTTGTTGAAAAATATGTGTCGGGCGGGCAGTTCGTAACCGCCGGTCAACCGCTCTACAAAATAGATTCGCGCAATTACGAATCGGCGGTGCTTCAAGCGCAAGCGAATTTGGCTCAATCCATCGCCAACTACAACAACGCCCAAACCGATTTGGCGCGCTACCAAGAACTTTTGAAGGCGGATGCCATAAGCGAACAGACCGTTGCCAACCAATCGGCGCAGGTTGATTCCTACGACGCGTTGTGCGCCGCCAATGCCGCCCTGTTGCGTACGGCGCGGCAAAATTTGGACGATACGGTGGTCTATTCGCCCATGACGGGGCAACTTTCCGTCGATGACGTGGCAGTCGGCACATTCGCCACAGCCGGGGTGACGAATCTTGTCACCGTCGGTTCTTCCGATCCCATCTATGTGCAGTTTTCCATTGCCGAAAACGAATATTTGCGCTTTATGAACGCGGCGCAAGGCAAGCAGAACAATGCGCCCATTGCCGTGACGATTACCCTCTCCGACGGCACGGAATATCCCTACGTCGGGCAAATTGTGGAATCCGACCGTGCTTTGGCTGATTCCACCGGCACATTGACGACGAAGGCGCTCTTTGCCAATCCCGAAGGAATGTTGTTGCCGGGAATGTTCGCCCGCGTGAAGCTTTCGGGCAGAAGCGTGCCGAACGCGGTTCTGGTTCCGCAACGGGCAGTGCAACAGCTCCTGGGCAAATCCTTCGTCATGGTTGTCGGCAAGGATAACAAATCCGAAAGCCGCACGGTGACTTTGGGTGACCAAGTGGGCAGTTATTACATAATCGAAAGCGGCATCAAGCCGGAGGACATTGTCATCGTCGAAGGCCTGTCCAATTTGCAGGAAGGGCGCGACTTGAACGTGACAATGGTCAGCGCGGAAGAAATGGGCTTTAAGCTTGAAACCGACCGCACGATTTTTGTCGGCAACGACACGCCCATCGCGGCGCAATAAGGAGGCGGGCAAGTGGCTAAATTCTTTATTCACAGGCCGATATTTGCCATCGTTATCGCGCTAATCATCGTCATCGTCGGCATATTGGCAGGGCTTCAACTGCCTATCGCACAATACCCGCAAATTTCGCCGCCGACGATTTCCGTATCGACAACTTATACGGGCGCCAATGCCTCCGTCGTCAACGAAACGGTGGCGCAGGTAATCGAGCAACAAGTCAACGGCACACAGGGCATGGACTATATGAGCAGTAACTCCGACGACACCGGGCGTTACAGCTTGTCCGTCACCTTCGCCGTCGGCACGGACGGCGACATGGACTCCGTCAAGGTGCAAAACAACGTCGCCATCGCCAACGCGAGTTTGCCCAGCGACGTGCAGACCGTCGGCGTTACGACGAAAAAAGCCTCCAACGATATGGCGTACTTCCTCTCGCTCTACTCCGAGGACGGCAGTTACGACCGCGCCTTTATGAAAAACTACGCCGACATTTATTTGCTTGACCAAATAAAGCGTGTGTCCGGCGTGGGCGACGTGCAGATTTTCGGTTCGGACTATTCAATGCGCGTATGGCTTAACCCCGATAAGTTGGCGGAGCTCAACCTGACCATCACCGACGTGGTGGACGCCATAAACGAACAAAACGTGCAGGCTCCCGCCGGAACGGTTGGAGCGATGCCGGTGGCCAACGGGCAAGAAAAACAATACACGGGCAAAATTCAAGGGCGCTTGGTAAAGCCGGAAGAATTCGGCAACGTTATCCTGCGCTCCTCAAGCGACGGCTCCTTCGTGCGCTTAAAGGACGTGGCGCGTATCGCCACGGGGCAAAAATCCAGCAATATCAGCGCCAAATTTAACGGTTATCCCGCCGTCGGGTTCGGCATCAATCTTACCAGCGATGCCAACGCCATGGAAACGGTGAAGGGCGTGCGCGATATTTTGGCGAATGCCGAGCCGAATTTGCCGCCGGGGCTTAAAATGTCGCAGATATTTGACAGCACGGACTACATCAACGCTTCCATTCACGAGGTTGTGGAAACCTTCGTCGAAGCGCTCCTCTTGGTTGTGCTGGTCATCTTCGTGTTCCTCCAAAGCTGGCGGGCGACGATTATTCCCCTTCTCGCCGTCCCCGTCTCGTTAATCGGCACCTTTGCGGCGTTCATCGTTTTGGATTTTTCGATTAACACGCTGACGCTGTTTGCCATGGTTTTGGCTATCGGCTTGGTTGTCGATGACGCCATCGTCGTTATCGAAAACGTCGAAAAACACATGGAGGAAGGCTTGACGCCGGTTGACGCCACGGAACGCGCCATGGACGAGGTGCAAGGGCCGGTCGTCGCCATTGCCTTCGTGTTGGCGGCGGTGTTCGTGCCGGTGGCGTTCCTGGGCGGCATGATGGGCGTCTTGTATAAACAGTTCGCCTTGACGATTGCCATATCAATGGCGCTGTCGGCCTTCGTCGCCCTGACGCTTACGCCGGCGCTGTGCGCCATGATATTAAAACCCCACGATCCCAACGCGAAACGCACGGGCTTTTTGGATCGGTTCTTCGATTGGTTCAATGCTTGGTTCAACAGCACCCGCCGCGGCTATATCCACAAGGTCGCCGTGTTTATCGGCAAGGCGAAGTTTGCCTTCGTCCTCATGGTTCTTATCTTGGGCGTGACGGGCATTGTTTACAAAAATCTTCCGTCCACCTTTGTCCCCGACGAGGATCAAGGGTATTTCTTCGCCTCCGTATCGTTGCCGGAAGGCACGAGCCTCAACCACACGCAGGAAACCATTGACCGCGTGCAACAGACGGCGATGAAATCAATCCCCGGCATTAAAAACAGTATGTCGGTCGCCGGTTTTGACATACTGTCCATGGGTTCCAAGCCCAGTTCGGGCATTGTCGTCGTCGGCATGGAAGATTGGACGAAACGCCCCGGCGCGGATATGAGCGTCGACAATGCCGTCAAAATGATGTTCGGCATCGGCGCACAGGTTGCGCCGGAAGCGACGGTTATCGCCTTTAACCCGCCCGCGCTCCCCGGCCTTGGCACGGTGGGCGGCTGGACAATGCAGTTGCAGGATATGTCCGGGCATACAGACGAAGAATTGAACGAAATCGCCGCCAAAATCGTGGCGGCGGGCAACCAACGCCCGGAACTGCAGGGCGTTCGCACGACTTACACCATCACCAGCCCCACTTATGAATTTGATGTCGATCGCGAAAAAGTAAAGACTTTGGGGGTGAAGCTGTCCGACGTATTCACCGCCATGCAGGTCAACTTCGGCGGTATGCAGGTCAACGACTTTAACGAATTCGGGCGCACCTACAAAGTTATGCTCCAATCGGATATTCATTACCGCAGCGAAGTCGATGCGTCAAAATTCGTGTTCGTCAAAAGCGATAACGGAACAATGGTGCCGCTAAACACGCTTATCAAACCAAAAATGAGCAGCGGCCCCACGCAAATTTCCCGCTTTAACTCCACCCGCGCCGTCCAAATTCAAGGCAATGCGGGAGAAGGTTATTCGTCGGGTCAGGCGATGGCGGCAATCAGCGAAATTGTTCGCGAAAACGCCCCCACGGGCTTTAACATCGAATGGAGCGGACAAAGCCGCGAAGAACACAAAGCCTCCAGCTCCACGGGGCAGGTTCTTGCGCTCGCGCTTGTGTTCGTGTTCCTGTGCTTGGCCGCGCTGTACGAAAGTTGGAGCGTGCCTTTTGCGGTCATTCTGACGATACCGACGGGGCTGTTCGGCGCGATATTGTGCGAATATGTCCTCTACAACGTCGAAGGTTGGCTCGGGCTTCAAAATTCCGGTTTGCAGGATTCGGTCTATATGCAAATCGGTATCATAATGATTATCGGCTTGGCGGCAAAGAACGCCATTCTTATCGTCGAATTCGCCAAAGTGCGCGTCGATAAGGGCATGGAGCCGGTAAAAGCCGCTCTTGAGGCGGCAAGCCTCCGTCTGCGGCCGATACTTATGACGAGTTTTGCGTTCATTATCGGCTGTTTGCCCCTCGCCATGGCCACCGGCGCGGGCGCAGCGGCGCGAAACGGCATGGGCGTGGCCGTCGTTGGCGGTATGCTTTTTGCTACCACCTTGGGGATATTCTTTATCCCCGTGTTCTTCGTCATCACCGAATACGTTGCGTCGAAATTCGGCTTTATAAAGCAGGAGCGCAAACGCACGTCGATTGATTACATATAAGCAAAACTTCACAGCAAAAAAATCGCCGCCCCGCAAACTTTTGCGGGGCGGCGAAAAAATAACCGGAGGTAACAAACAATGGACAACAACATCACCGACGAGCGCTTGACGTGGGACGAAATTGTGGCAAGATACCCCGACAAGTGGGTGGAAATGACGGCGATTGATTGGAAGAATCAATCGAATGTTCGCTCTGCCGTAGTA
>CAJORE010000314.1 GCA_905236595.1 uncultured Selenomonadaceae bacterium
CAAGGGCGCGAACCCATTCATACAGCGCTTCCTAAAAAATCGGAGGTTCTCCAATGCTTCAACGCTTGCAAAAAATTCTCACCGCCGCCGGTGTAGCTTCCCGCCGCAGGGCGGAAGACCTCATAACCGCCGGACGCGTTGCCGTAAACGGCCAAATCATCACCGAATTGGGCGCGAAATTTTCCGCCGACGATACCATAACCGTTGACGGAAAAAAAATCGTCGCCGTCGATACTCCTGTATACTACTTGCTAAATAAGCCCAAAGGCTACATTTCTTCGGTAAAAGACGAACGCGGGCGAAAGACGGTCACGGCGCTTTTGCCGCAGAACGAACGTATCTATCCCGTGGGCAGGCTTGACCGCGATACGGAAGGCTTGCTGCTCTTAACCAACGACGGCACACTCACCAACGGACTTTTGCACCCGCGTTTTACCGTCGATAAAACATACGTGGCGTCTATCCGCGCCGAAATTTCCGCCGCCGCTCTCACCGCTCTGCGCTGCGGTGTGAAGTTGGACGGCGACGGGCGCTTGACTGCTCCCGCCAAAGTGCGGGTAATCGCGGCGAGCAATACGGAAACGAAAACGGAAATCGTTATTCACGAAGGACGAAATCGCCAAGTGCGACGTATGTTTGCCGCCGTCGGGTACGAAGTCGTAGCGCTTAAACGCACTGGTTTTGCTTTCTTGACGCTTGAAGGGGTAAGTCGCGGCAAATGGCGGCGGCTCACCGATGATGAAGTGAAAATGTTGTACGAATTGACGGGGCAAAAACGATGAAAAAAATTTTGGTAATCGGCGGCGGTGCGGCGGGAATGATGGCGGCGTTGACGGCGGCACGAAATGGTGCGTCGGTGACGATTGCGGAAAAGATGCCCCGCCTTGGGAAAAAACTCTCCATAACGGGCAAGGGACGCGGCAATTTAACCAACACGGCGGACATGGACGGCTTTATCAAAAACACGCCGGGCAACGGTGCTTTTTTGCACAGCTCGTTGCGGGCGTTCGACAATAACGCCGTCATTGCGATGTTCAACGATTTGGGCGTGGCGACGAAGGTCGAACGCGGCGGGCGTGTTTTTCCCGTGAGCGACCGCGCCGCCGATTTGGTTGCGGCGTTGACCGACGAGCTTGCCGCGCAAAAAGTTGCCGTCGAATATAACGCAAAAATCGAAGGGTTAATCGTTGAAGATGGCAAAATTTTCGGTGCGACGGCAAAAAACGGGCGCGTCTATTATGCCGATGCAGTCATTCTTGCGACGGGCGGCGCGTCGTACCCAGCGACGGGTTCATCCGGGGATGGCGCAAAATTGGCGGCGGCGGTGGGGCATAGCGTTTCGCCTCTGCGCCCCGCCCTCGTGCCGCTCGAAACGGAGGAGGAATGGGTTCGCGATGCGGCGGGGCTTACGCTCAAGAATGTGCGGGTGACGCTCATAATTGACTGTAAACGTGTAAGCTCCTTGTTCGGTGAGATGCTTTTTGCCCATTTCGGCGTTACTGGACCGGTTATTTTGACGTTAAGTCGCGAGGCGGTAATCGCGCTTGACGAAAAAAAGTCGGTGGAGATTGCGGTGGATTTGAAGCCGGCTTTGGACGAGGGCAAACTTGATGCGCGTCTGCAACGTGATTTTGCGGCGCACGGGCGGCAGGTGATGAAAAACGCCGCCAAAGAGTTGTTGCCGGTGAAGATTATTGCGCCGGTTTTGGATGCTGCATATATTGACGAGGAAAAAACGGCGGGGCAGCTTACGCAAAAGGAACGCCGACGTTTGGTCGGCGCGCTTAAAAATTTGCCGTTGACCGTCGTTGCGGCACGTTCCTTCGCCGAGGCGATCGTTACTGCCGGCGGCGTGTCGGTGAAAGAAATAAGCCCCAAGACAATGGAATCGAAGTTGTTGAAGGGATTGTTTTTTGCCGGTGAAGTCATGGACATCGACGCGAACACCGGCGGGTTTAATTTGCAGGCGGCATTTTCAACGGGATATGCTGCCGCTTTGGGAGCTGTTTCGTAAAAAAAGAGCCGCATCGAAATTCGATGCGGCTCTTTTTGCCGTAAAAATTGTATGTTGCAGGACGGGACAAAATGTTTCACCGAATCGTTATGGCGGTTGACCGTTGAACTTCGGGGGCTTTGGGCATGGTGACCTTCAGTACACCGTCCTTAAACTCTGCGTCGATTTTTTGGCTGTCGATGTCGCCGACGTAGAAGGAGCGGCTGACGCTACCGATGCGCCGTTCGCGGCGAATGAAGTTGCCTTTGTCGTCTTTGTCGTCGCGGGCATCATTTTTCTTTGCCGCGATGGTGAGGTAATCGTTCTCGAAGTTGATGGCGATGTCCTCTTTGCTCATGCCGGGGAGGTCGGCGGTCAGTTCGTAGGAGTCGCCCTTGTCCTCAACGTCAACTTTGAAGGTGCCGCCGAAGTTATTGCCGCCGAAAAATCCGAAATCATCACGGAAGAAGGGATCGTTGAAAACGTCGAACAATCCGTGAAAACCGTTGTTGTTGCGATGAGCCAAACCGTTGCGACCGTTGAAAGGAATCAAATCAAACATGATAAATCGCTCCTTTTTATAAACACAGAAACAAATTACATTTTTAAGTTCGTCTAGATTTTTTCTCGACGATTATCGTGTCAAGGCATTTCCTTGAACTTGGTTTCTATTATACTCATAAAAGTCAAAAAGTCAATAGGTCAAAATGGCAAAATG
>CAJORE010000315.1 GCA_905236595.1 uncultured Selenomonadaceae bacterium
GAAAAAACGGCGCTTGATGCAGCGCCGCTCTTTCCGTGAATATTCGGCGAAACAGTTACCAACCTTTTTTGCGGCGCCAAAATTCCGGCGTGAACATGACAAGGACGGTGAAAATTTCCAAACGTCCCAAAAACATGACAAAACACGCGGCGATTTTGCTCATGGGCGGCAACAATTCGTAGGTGCTCATGGCGCCCGCCAAGCCGAAGCCCGGCCCGATGCTCCCCAAGGTGGATATACTGACCGCGACGGCATCGCCTAAGGGTATGCCGTCGATAATCATGACAAGGGCGAAGAAAATATCCGTCAGCACATAAGCAAAAAAATATCTGGCCACGCCGCGCAAGGTTTCGTCGGATACGATTTGCCCGTTCATTTTCACCGTCGGCAACGTCTGGGGGTGAAATTTTTTTTGCAAAATTGCTTGCACCGACTTTATGAGCAATACGACGCGGGACATTTTTAAGCCGCCCGATGTGGAACCGGCGCAACCGCCGACAAACATCAGCATGAGCAAAATAATTTTGGCAAAGGGCGGCCAGCTGTCAAAATCATGAGTGACGTAAGCTGTGGTCGAGGATATGGAGGCTACATGAAAAACGGCGCGGCGAAAGGCGGTGACGACGTCCATGCCGCCTTCCGTCGTCAGGTCGATGAACACGAGGGTTGCGGCAACGGTGAGCATGACAAGGTAGCTTTTGAGTTGCGTATCAAGGACGATGCGTTTTAGGCCGCGTTGCCACGTTGCAAGGTACAATGAGAAACTTAAAGAGGCGGCAACCATGAAAAAAGCCATACACATCTCAAGGGCAAAGGAATGGTAGCCGATGATGCCGTCGTTATATAAGGAAAAACCGCTGGTGGCGATGGTCGTAAACGCGTGGTTGACGGCGGAAAAAAGATCCATGCCGCAAAGAACATAAGTTGCGGTGCAGAAGGCGGTGAGTATGAAATACACGGTAAAGAGCGCCTTGGCCTGACCGCGTATTTTCGGCAGTTGTCGTTCGCCGGAGCTTTCGGCGCGAAAGAGGAACAGACCGCTTTTGCCCGTTTGCGGCAATATGGCCATGAAGATGACGATTATGCCCAAGCCGCCGACCCAGCCCGTCAAACTGCGCCACAACAGCACGCTTTTCGGCAGGCTTTCAATGTCTGCAAGCACCGTTGCCCCCGTGCCGGAAAAACCCGATACCGATTCGGTGAAAGCGTCGAGCAAATTCATGTAGCCGCCGAAAATATAGGGGAGCATACCCAAAAAGCTGACGAGGAGCCAGCCAAGTCCGGTTATGGCAATGCCTTCGCGAACGGACAAATGCGACAGGCTGTAGGTCGGGCGGTTCTTAAGTTCAAAGGCAACGATGAGGGAGAGGGACATTGCCACCAAGAAGGCGGCAAAGGCGCCGTTTTCGCCGACGCAGGCGGCAAACGCCAAGGGCAGAAACATCGCGGCGCCCGCCGCCAAAACGAGCGTCCCCAACACATGGGACACAATAAAAATATTCATGGTGATTTACCGAACGACAATGACGGGCATTGTTACCATTTGTCGCGACGCTCAAAAAATACGTCTTGAATGATTATCAACACGGAGAAAATTTCCATGCGCGCCACGATCATAAACAAGCCGCAAATTGTTTTGCCGTAGGGCGACAATGCGGCAAAGGCGCCTTCGTCGTAAAGCCCCAGACCAAAACCGCCGTGGGTAAAGCAAGCCGCCGACATGGCGACGGTCGCCGTCAAGCTTTGGTTGCTGCCCACGGACAAGAGCAGGGCAAACAGAAAAAATGTGGCAAGGTACAGGAAGAAAAACGCCAAAATGCGCGAGGCGGCGGTGAAATCGACGCTTCGTCCGTCCACGATGACGTTGGCGGCCATGCGCGGATGCAATGTGCGACGCATTTCGATGATGAGCATTTTGACAAGGACGATAATGCGCATCATTTTTATGCCGCCCGTGGGCGAACCCATAGCGCCGCCAACGAACATGAGGAGCAAGAGGCAAATCTTGGCCATATCCGGCCATGTATTGATGTCGGCGGCGGCAAAGCAGCTGGTGGTGAGGAAACTTAGCGTTTCAAAGAGCGCCAGGTGGAGCGCGGAAAATATTCCCATGTCGCCGTACATCACGAGTTGCACGGCAACGATTAGGCTGACGACCAATATGGTGACGAAAAAAAACTTGCTTTCGCTGTGCCGGTACAGGTCGGAAAATTCGCGGCGACGCACCGTGCGAAACAGCCGGAGCATATTGCCGCCGGCGATGAGCATAAAGACGACGGCCACGGTTTTTATCCAAGGGTTGACGGCGACGCTCAAAAAATCCGTGCCTTCGCCGCCCGTGGTGCTGACGGTCAACAGCGCGGCCATGACAGCTTCGTAAGGGGCAAGCCCCGCCAAATAATAGCAGAAAATTGCCGCCGCCGTGAACGTGGAAAAGACGGCGGCAATTTGTTTGGCCATATTTTTCATTTGCCCCAGCATGGGCGAAAAATCGTAACTGCGGCGAAAGGCGAGGTTGACGCCGAACACACCCGCCGCTTGCGGCAAAAGCGTGACGAAAATGATGAGATAATTTAACGCGCCCAACCAAGACAGAAGGACGTGCCAAACGTGCAACGAATATCCGGCGTCGGCGGGCAAAAGGTCAATGCCCGTGGTCGATAAATATGAAACAGCCAAGAAAAAAGCGGAAGCCGGATCGAGTTTGCCCGACAAAAGCGCGGGCAACATACCGATTGCCGCGCCAAAAAGCCACAGCGCCAAAATTATTTGCGCCGCTTCGCGCATATTCACGCGGGCGCGGTGCATTTTTCCCTTTTCGCGCAAAAATTTGCCGACGGCAAAGGCGAGAGCAAAAGTGGCCACGAAAGCGGGAAAGGTTTTTTCGGTGTAAACGGCGGCGAGCGCGGCGGGAATGATGAGCGCACCGCTTAAAATTATCGCCGTGTTGCCGACGATGTACATGGTCAAAGGATTCGGTTTCATGGGATTCGCCGACGGAAGCCGTTTTTGAGCGCTTTGGGCTTGCCTAAAATTTCCGCCAGCGCGACGGCCTTTAGCGCCGTATGCGGATCCAAGTTGTACGGTGACGGAACCGAACGGAGCGGCTGGGATGGCGTTGGCGAATTTGCTTTTGCTTGTTGCGGCGGTGCGGCATTTTTTTCCTCAGCACGGGATTCTTCGTCACGGGGCGGGTCGTTTTTGTCGGCCAAAGAACGCTCCAACAAGTCATCAAGTTCGTCGAGAAAATCATCAAGCGCGGGAAATTGCCGCTTTTCGGCGGTGTTTGGAATTGCTGCGGGGTCGGTCGCTTGTCCCGGCAAATTTCCTTCGGCGGATGGTGCGCCCAAAATCGGCGGTATGGGGAACGCCGCGTCGTTTTCGGCGGCGCCGGGGACAGCGCCGTAGGGGAAGGTGCTTTCGTCGCGGGGGGTCGGGCGGCGGCGCTTTTGTTTTTTGTTATCGCCGTATAAGCTGCCCAAGGTAATGTACGCGAGTAGAAAAGCGATGGGGAGCATCGTATCCGCCGTGTCCGTCAAAAAACCGATGAGGGCAAGGGACAGCGCCACCGGGATGAACACGATTTGCCACATATCAGTTTACCTGCGTCGGCGTCGGCGCGACGGGAGCATTGTTTTGTGTGGCGCTCGATCGGCTTATGGCCGTGCGCATATCCGTGTCCGCCTGAACATTGTTGAGATTGTAATAATCCATGACGCCCAATTTGCCTTCGCGCAATGCCGAGGCCATGGCGTGCGGCACTTCCGCTTGCGCTTCGACGACTTTGGCCTCCATTTCTTGCGTGTAGGCTTTCATCTCTTGTTCTTTGGCAACCGCCATGGCGCGACGTTCTTCCGCTTTGGCCTGGGCGATGCGCTTGTCCGCTTCCGCCTGGTCGGTTTGCAGTTGTGCGCCGATGTTGCGCCCCACGTCAACGTCGGCAATGTCGATGGACAAAATTTCAAAAGCCGTTCCGGCGTCCAAACCTTTGCCCAGGACGGTTTTTGAAATATCGTCGGGATTGGCGAGAACGTCGGTGTGCATATTAGACGAACCGACGGTGGTGACAATGCCTTCGCCGACACGGGCGATAATCGTCGGTTCGCCGGCGCCGCCCACCAAACGGTCGATGTTGGCGCGAACCGTGACCCGCGCTTTAATCTTCAGTTCGATGCCGTTTTTGGCGACGGCGGATACGATGGGGGTTTCGATAACTTTCGGATTGACGCTCATTTGCACGGCTTCCAATACGTCGCGCCCGGCAAGGTCGATGGCCGCCGAACGTTCAAAGGGCAGGGGAATTTGCGCCCGGTGCGCGGCGATAAGCGCATCGACGACTTTATCCACGTTGCCGCCGGCCAAATAATGCGCCTCCAACTGGTTGACCCATACGTCAAGTCCGGCTTTGTTGGCTTTGATGAGGGGCAAGATGATTTTGTCGGGCGGCACGCGGCGCA
>CAJORE010000316.1 GCA_905236595.1 uncultured Selenomonadaceae bacterium
ACCACTACGCTTTGTCGTCATTCCAAATCTTCCGAAAAAATCCCTCGGCAATGGCACGAACTCACTTATGCAGTGGTTCCTTGACTTTTTGTAATTCCGAACATTATATATCTAACTTGCATGGAAATAAAAAACGTATTTGATACGGAAAGGGGCGCGGCGGCCGTTGCGGCGGTAGTGCTGACGGCGGCGGTAAGCGCATTGAGCCTGTCACTTATCATAACAATAAAACAAGAACAGAACAGCACACGGCATTATGCCGAAGAAACCCGTGTCACACTTGCGGCCGAAGAGGGCATGAGCGAATTTGTAGGGTGGGTTGAGAGGGGCAATTTGCCGAAAGGACGCTTTTTGAACAACGGCGAAGAAATGTCATATTCCGATAAAAAAGAGGATGGCATCAGAAAACGCATATACCTAAAAGCGGACAGCTCGGGCATAACGGTATATTCCTTTGCGGAGGGCAAAGACAAAACCAACAAGCTTAACATATACAGGCAAACAAGAGTGTATATGAACAAAACCGATACCGGCTATGCTTTTAAGCACAGATTGCCATGAGGCGGTGTAATAAGCTTTGATTACTCGCAACGATGTTTTACGGCTGGCGACAAAATTCTTTTTGCGTATCCCGTTGCGGATTATGGGTGTCTACCGTGACGAAAGCAACGTGTACTCGGCAACGATAGTGCGTACCAAATCAACGACGAAGGAGGGTACGCATAAGTGGACTTTAGAGGAAACAAAAGTCATTCCTTTCGATATTTTTGGTACACCGAATATCGAAGGTATGCCGATACAAACTGCAACGTGGAGCGAAACGGCGGACAGGATAGACGTTGCGCTCACCAAGAAGGCAACGAAGGATTTGACGGTTTCGTTGTGCCTTAGCGAGGAAGAAACGTCGGCGGAAACGGTTGATTTGGCGACACGGGATTCGGCGACGGCGTTCAGTAAAGCTTATTGGTACATGAAACAAAACCTTTACGGTGACGAAGATGTCGGGGTTATCGTTGTACCTCAAGGCGATGACGGCGAATATTTCGTTGCATCGACCGACAAGATATTACTGGACGGAATAACCGAATATTTTTACAATAACAATATAGATTTATTCGGTATAACGGCGGTTTTTCCTTGCGAGGAGGATTATAATCGTCTGTCGGCTCAATGTCTTGCGGAAGATTCCGGCAACGGCATGGATTGCGGAATGAAGAAGGCGTTGTATGCGGCTTTGGTTGCGGCGAAATGTGAAAATGAAACGAATACGGAGAAACGTTTTTTTGTTCGCGAACAATTTAAAAGACCCAATATGCCGGTTATTACGGCAACGGTGGCGGCAATATCCGCTATTATAATGCTTTCGGTCTTTGCTTATGATTATTATTTTTATACGGAAGCCAAAGATAAAATGATGCGTGTCGCCGGGCAATACGCGCTTGTTGCCGAACACGAAAAGACCATGAACAGAATGATTGCAACGGAACGCAAGGTGGCAATCCGCGAGAAAATAATCCGCGAATTGCGCGGACAAACAATATATCCCAATGCAATTCTCATAACATTAGGTAAAGTTGTCCCTGTCGGAGCGCGATTGACCGATGTTACGGTAACGGCGGACGGAAAGATAACAATAAATGGGACGGCCACCGACGAAAAAAAGGTGGTGACCATTTTGCAGAAATTGCGTAAGAGTGACTTGGCGTATTGCGGCATATCATTGGGTGAATTCAGACGTGACGGCGATATTGTGAAATTTAGATTGGTCGGCTCGTTAGAGGACGAAGAGTACGATAAGGAGCAAAACAAGGAGCAAGATATTGAAGGAAATTAACGATAAACGCGACTGTGAGCAGCTGTTGGACAAAATTTACGGACTTGCCGAGAGGATAGGACGGCCTTTGCGTTTTATGGAAGTATGCGGTACGCATACCGTCGCCATATTTAGAGCCGGATTAAGACAAATTCTCCCGCCCTTCTTGACGCTCGTTTCAGGGCCGGGTTGCCCGGTTTGCGTAACGCCGGACGAATACATGGATAAGGCTATAGCCTATGCCAAACGTGACGATATAATAATTGCCACGTTTGGGGATATGCTGAAAGTCCCCGGGAGCAGTTCGGATTTAAGCACGGCAAAAGCGGAGGGCGCGGATATACGGATAGTATATTCCCCAATGGATGCGTTATCCCTTGCGAAAGAAAACCCGGAAAAAAAGACGGTGTTTTTGGCGGTGGGGTTTGAAACCACTGCACCGACCGCTGCCGCCGCCGTTATCGCCGCCAAACGCCAAGGACTGAAGAATTTTTTTATGTTATCGGCACATAAACTCGTCCCGCCTGTTTTAAGGGCGTTAATGTCCGATTGTGACGTTAAGGTTGACGGGTTCATTTTACCGGGTCATGTTGCGGTTGTAACGGGCGCGGCAGCCTTTCGATTTGTTGCCGATGAGTTGCAAACACCATGCGCCGTGGCGGGATTCAACGCATCGTCGCTTTTGCGGGCGATATGTCGTTTGCTTATGCAAATCGACGGCAAAAAGCCTATTGTCGCCAACGAATATAAAAGTGTCGTGAACGATGAAGGAAATAAGGTTTCCGCCGAAATTATGAGCGAAGTTTACGAGGTTGCCCCGGCTCTTTGGCGAGGAATCGGTGAAATCCGCGATTCCGGGCTAAAAATGCGACGGGAATATGCCGGTTTCGATATCGAAACGATATTACCGTTACGATTAGATGTCAAGAAAAAAAAGACTGCCTGTCGGTGCGGCGATGTCCTGAAAGGAGCAATAAACCCGCCCGAGTGTCCGCTTTTTTCGACGGCCTGCCACCCGACCCGCGCCGTAGGCCCTTGTATGGTATCGGTGGAAGGGGTATGCGCCGCATGGTACAAATACGGACGGGAGAATTTTAGAGGTGCGTTTAATTAGGAGTTACGAAAACAAAAAACACCAATGCGGAATGACTTGTTAATGGTTGTTCTCAACCGATAAAGACCAAATTATTAAGTTTATCAAAACAGAAAGGCAATATCGTTATGAACGAACAACGGGATAAAATCCTTCTCGGGCATGGGGCGGGAGGGAAGTTGGGGCATGAGCTTTTGACGGACATAATCTTGCCGGAATTGACGAATCCGGTTTTGGACGAACTTCACGACGGTGCAAAACTTACCGTGAGCGGCAATATTGCCTTCACCACGGATTCTTATGTGGTGAAACCGCTTTTTTTTCCGGGAGGAAACATCGGGAAACTGGCGGTGTGCGGCACGGTAAACGATTTGGCCGTCACGGGCGCGGTACCGCGCTATTTGTCGGCGGCAGTCATAATAGAAGAAGGATTTTCCCTAGCGCATCTTAAGAGGATTGTCCGCTCCGTCAAGGAAACGGCGGCGGCGGCGGGGGTTGCCGTGGTTACGGGGGACACAAAAGTCGTCGAAAAAGGCAAAGGTGACGGAATTTACATAAATACCGCCGG
>CAJORE010000317.1 GCA_905236595.1 uncultured Selenomonadaceae bacterium
CCTTTCGCCGCCCCGGCCACGTATTCCCCTTGCGCGCCGTCCCGGGCGGAGTGTTGCGCCGCACGGGACACACGGAAGCCACGGTGGATTTGTCGCGCTTGGCCGGGCTTACTCCGGCGGGGCTGTGTTGCGAAATCATGGACGACGACGGACACATGATGCGGACACCGCGCTTATTGGAATTTGCCGCCGAACACCGGTTAAACATAATAACCGTGAAAGACTTAATCGAGTACCGTAAACGCACCGAGACTTTGATAAAGCGCATTACCGACGTTGATTTTCCCAGTCGTTACGGTCATTTTCGCTTGAAATCTTACGAAAGTGTCTTGGACGGCAAATGTCATTTGGCAATCGTAAAAGGGGAGGTTGCCGGTAAAGACAACGTGTTGGTACGCGTACACTCCGAATGTTTAACCGGCGACGCCTTAGGCTCCATGCGTTGCGACTGCGGCGATCAATTAGCGGCCGCCTTAAAGGCAATCGAACAGGAGGGGGAAGGCGTGGTGCTTTATATGCGCCAAGAAGGACGCGGCATTGGGCTTGCCAATAAAATGCGCGCCTACGCCCTGCAAGACGAAGGAAAAGACACGGTTGAAGCCAACGTGCTCTTGGGATTTAAGCCCGACCTGCGGGACTACGGCATCGGCGCGCAAATTTTGGCCGACTTGGGTCTGTCAACGATTCGGCTCATGACCAACAATCCCCAAAAACGCGCCGGTCTGAAAGGGTATGGCCTCACGGTAACCGAACGCGTTCCCATCGTCATAGACCCCAACGATTTTGATGCCGCTTATCTAAACGTTAAGAAAGAAAAAATGGGACATATGCTCTGATGCAATTAAAACGCTTGGAGGCTTACGGCTTCAAATCATTCGCCGATAAAGCCGATTTACTGTTTGACAAAGGGATAACAGCTATCGTCGGTCCCAATGGCAGCGGTAAAAGCAATATCACCGACGCGATTCGCTGGGCGCTTGGCGAACAAAATGCTCGCAACTTGCGGACAAAAAGCAGCGAAGACGTTATTTTCACCGGAAGCGCCGCCCGTAAACCGCTGTCGATGGCCGAGGTGTCTTTGACTTTTGACAACACGGAATATATATCGGGCGACGAGGACAACGACAAAGCCAATGCCGACCCAATCGGCGACGACAACCACGAAGCTTCGCCTCCCGCCGAAGGAACCGAAAGGGAGGCCGTATTTCGCCGCGGCAAGTTGGCGGTTGACTTCAAAGAGGTAGTGGTTACAAGGCGGCTCTATCGTTCCGGCGAAAGCGAATTTTACATAAATATGTCGCGGTGTCGCTTAAAGGACATCTATGATTTATTCGCCGATACGGGCATCGGTCATTCGGGCATGAGCATTATAGGCCAAAACCGCATCGACGCCATATTGAACAGCAAGCCGGAAGATCGGCGCGTGTTTTTTGAGGAAGCGGCCGGCATTACGAAGTACAAAAGCCGCAAGAAGGAATCTTTGCGTAAACTGGACGATACGGAAAATAATTTAATCCGCGTCACCGACTTGGTGCAAGAAATTGAAAGCCGCTTGGAGCCGTTGTCCATAAGCGCCGAGAAAACCCGCAAGCACAACGAACTTGATGCCCAATGGCAAAAATGTCGCTTAACGGATTTGTCAATGCGTTACGAACGTTTGGCAGGTGAATACCAAGAAAACGATAAGCTGTTGACTGCGGCCAAAGACGAAGCGCTTGCCGTCGAAAGCGAATCCGGCGCCGCCTCCGCCAAGCATGAGGAGCTGATGAAAGCCGTTCTCGATTTGGAGCAGGCTCAACGCGACATAACCGCCGCCATAGACGAATTGCGCGAAAAAAGCGAACAGGCCGGCAATGAGACGGCTATGCTGACCGAACGGGAAAAACAAAGCGGCGAAATAAAAGCCGGTATCCTCTCGCGTCGCAAAAGCATGACGGCGCGTTTGGCGGCCGAAGCGGCGGTCATCGGCAAGATTGCCGGTGAAAAAGCCTTGTTGGACAAGGATTTCTCACGAATAGAAGAACTAATCGAAAACGAGAAAAAAACCGTCGGCGACCTTGCGGCAAAATTAAACGCTTTGCAGGAAACTCAACGGCGCGACGAAAGTCATACCGCCGACTGTAAGCAAAAAAGCATTGACCTTGAGCGCGAAGCGGCGCTCAGCGAACAGGAACTGAAAAACGCCGCCGCCGCCGCCGCCGAGCGTCAAGAGGCTTTGGAGGCAATCAAAGAGAACATTGCCCGATTGGAAGGCGAATTGTCCGCGTTAAGGGCGCGCTACGACGAAACTTTAGCGACGCGCAAGGCACAGGAAACAGAGAAGGAAACTACGCGCCGCGAAATGGCGGCATTGCGCGAAGCCCTCGACAAGGAAAGCCGCGCCGAAAATTTGAGCCGCCAACAAGGCAACGAAAACAAAAGCAAATTGCAATTTTTAACGCGTATGCAGGAATCCTACGAAGGATTCGGGCGAGGCACCAAAGCCGTGCTGACGGCCAAAGAAACATGGCGCGAGGGCATAATCGGCGCGGTGGCGGAAATAATCGACGTCCCCAAGGAATATGTCACCGCCATTGATGTTGCCCTCGGCGGCAACGTGCAAAACATCGTAACCAAAAACACCACGACGGCAAAAGAGGCAATAAATTTCCTGAAGCAAAATCGGCTGGGGCGGGTCACTTTTTTGCCGTTGGATAACCTGTCGGTAAAACCGCCGGGCGAAAATGCCGACGATTGTCCCGGCTTTCGCGGCAGAGCTTGCGATCTTATCAAAGTTGCCGACGGTTGCCGCAAAGCCGCCGACTTTTTGCTGTCGCGAACATTTGTTTTTGACAATATGGACAACGCCATCAATGCCGCCAAGGTACACGGGCAACGTTTACGCATCGTCACTTTGGACGGACAACTGGTAAACCCCGGCGGTTCATTAACCGGCGGCAGTCAAAAGGGCAAGGAAACGAGTTTTTTGGGGCGCGAAGAGGAAATGGAAAAATTGCGCTTCACCATAAAAGCGGCCGCCGACGACGAGGAAACCCACCGTGCCGCCCGACTTAAAATAGCCGCCGATCTGCAAAAAAAAGAGACGGAATTTGCCGCAATCACCGAAAAAAACCAGACATTGCTTGTCGAACAAACCGAACTTAAGACGGCGGGCAGGGAGACAAACACGCGCATTGCCGAAAGTAAAGCCGACCTTTCCGTCCGTGTCGCGCAGGAAGAAAATTATGCGGCGTATGTTGATGAGCTCAACACGCGTCGCCGACAAACGGAGGAAATGCGCCAAAAATTGACCGAAGAACTTCGCGTCATAGGCGTACGTCAAACGGAAACGGCGGCCGACATCAAAAAAGTCTCCGCAGAGTTGGCGGTGCAACGCGAAAGTCTGCAAGAGAGCGAAATAACCAAAATCCGTTTGGAAGAAAAACGCAACGGCAGTGCCGAAAATTTACGCGAACATCGCGAGATAAAAGCCGCCGAAGAAGAAAATTTGCGGCAAAGCGAACGCGAGGAAGCCGACCTTGCCCGGTCATTGGCCGAGGCCAAAGAGCGTTTGGAGGAACTCAACAACCTAACCGCCAAATGGAAAGACGAACTGGCCAAATTATCCGTAAAACGCGAAGAACTGTACGCGCAACGCATGGAAAAAATGAATGCGGCGCAAGAAATCGAAAAAGCGGCTCGCCGCGCCGCC
>CAJORE010000318.1 GCA_905236595.1 uncultured Selenomonadaceae bacterium
CGGACGAATTATGCAGTATTTCCCCAAGTATTTTCCTTTGTTTTTTGCCTGTATCATAGTGGTTATTGAGGCTGTTATGTGGTATTATATTGGGCGGTGTGCGTTGGTTTTTTCCGCGAAACGACCAAGTGCTTTCATATTTTGTGGTTAACGAGAAAAATGTTTTTATGCTTCGACTTGCCGTGAATATTTTTGACCGACGGGAAAGCAGACAGGCATCGACGGCGGCGGCTTTTGTGTTTTTCGACGAAAGCCGGTGCGGCAAGACGGAGAAAGCGATTTTATAACAAGCCTCATTGCCGGGGGAGGAGATATTATGAAATTTACGGGCGGCACGAAACCGAAAATAATCGTGGCGGCTGTGGTTGTTCTCGTAATTATGGGCGGCGCTTTGACCTATTATTGTTCGGTGTATACCAAAACGCCGGAATATGCCGTCGAGCAAATAGTCGGCGCCATCGAACATCATGATGCCGCACGGTTTAACAGTTACGTCGATATTGACAATATTGCCGAGGTCGGCTACGACGAATTTACGGCGGGGCTTTTGGATACGCCAAACGCTCAATCCGCCGAAGCCTTGCAAGTATTGAGAGATTTCGGGCGTATCATAAAAAAGCCGTTAATCGCCGGGTTTAAGACGGCGGTGACGGATTTCATCGAAACCGGCAGTTGGGACGGCGGTTCCCTTAAAGAGGACGGCATCGACGCCAATGAATTGATCGCCCGGTTGGGGCTGGCCAATTTTGCCGTCACCAACGTGAAAAACGTCGTGCAACAAGACGACGACAAGGCCGTTGGGGAAATTGTTCTCGCCGATACGAAAAATCACGGAGAATTTGTCCTAAATGTCGAATTTGTCCGCGAAAACGGCGAGTGGCGCTTAAAGAACGTCACCAACATTCACGATTATGTGGTGTTTGTCAATAAAGTGCGGCGGCAGAAGCTGAACGAATACTTGGAAGCTTCCGGCAAAATAATCGCCAAACACGACGATAATATCCGAAGCGCCGATTTTGAATTTCAGTCGATTTTGAGCAAGGGTTCCTTGGGCAAGGATTATACTCGCGCCGATTTGAAACGGTTAATGGAAAACACCGTAATAAAAGATTGGCAGGAGCGCAAGGAAGAGTTGGCGGTGCTCAATGTCCCCGACGAAGCCATGAATCTTCATCGGTTGCGCCTTAGGATTTGCGAATTGCATATCGCCTACGCCGAGGGCTATGCCAAATGGATGAGCGATAAAAAAGTCACGACCATTCGTTCGGCCGAGAGTGAGTTAAAGCAGGCGCGTACCCTTGAGAGCGAAGCGGCCTTTTTGAAGCAACGAATGGTCAATGATGACGCCGCCAAATGAAAGGAGGCAGCAAATTGGACGAGTTTACGAAAAACGATATGCACCCCGGCAAATCCGTCGAGAGCGCCGTTACGCATAATACCGTAACGGATGCCCGCGCTTTGCCCGCTTTCGCTTTAAGCGATGATACGTCGCCAACGACGGCGGACAAAAGCGACGCCGCCGGGTATGCCGCGTCTATAGCCGACGATACTTACAAGACGCAAGAGGCGGTTGCCGATGCCGCCGATTTAGATGACGCCGCCGAGGACGACGACGAAATACAGCCGCCTTTCCCGCAAAAAAAAGCGCGGGAATTAAAGCGTCTGCCCCTTGATATGTTTCGGGCGCAAACGCCGTCCCGGTCGTCGAATTTTTTCAAGTTTGGCCGGGGGTTCAAGGCTGTCGCGGTTGTTGTGGCGATAGCGTTTGCCGCCGCCGTCGGTTTTCTGGCGGCGGGGTTGATTTATGAACATTCGCCCGAAGTCGTGAGCGTTCGCGAGCATCGTCGCCAAGTGCTGGAACAAAAGCAAGCCCAAATTGACGAAGAGACAATGTATTTGGAGCAGGAAAAGCGCCGCTTGGAACTCAACAAAGAACTGCTTGAAGCGCAAAAGAAAAATTATGAGCGCGAAGAAAGCCGTTTGGCGGGTAAACATGAACGGTTGTATGACGAGGAAAGCGAAACCGCCGAAGGCTTCGTGAGCCGATTATTGGACAAAGTCACCGGACGGCAACGGGAACGGCGCGAAGAGATTTACCGTACCGAACAAGAGCGGCAAGCCGTCACCAAAGGCGGCGACGAGGTGGATAAAGCGTTGCGCGACGCCCAAGCCACCTTGGATGACGTGAATGATAAACTGGCCGAAGCCCGGGCACTTAAAAAGGATATTGACAACGTTCGTTCGCAAATTGAAGCGGCCTACGCCGAAAACAAGGACTTGGTGGATTCCATTATGTACTACACCCGATCCGGAGCGGCGGTTATCATGGGCGTGTTTGACGACAAAACGGACGAGTTATACAGCGATGAATCGGCTCAAGACGAATTTGCAATAAAGTGAGTGAAGGTGATGTCAATGAGCAAAATGAAATATTTGTTGCTGACGGCGGTCATGATGATCGCTTTGGCGGGTTGCGGCGGCAATACGACGACCGGCGGTTCGGCCGACAACAAATTGACCGTGGGGCTTATGCCCGATGTTGATTCCGTACCGTTCATTGTCGCCGCCGAAAAAGGTTATTTTGCCGAAGAAGGCGTCGAGGTCACCCTCATGCCCTTTAAGAGCGCCCAGGAGCGTGACAGCGCTTTGCAAAGCGGAAATTTGGACGGCGCCGTAAGCGATGTTTTGGCGCTGTGTTTCTTCAAAGAGGGCGGCTTTGACGTGGCGGCCGCCTCCGCCACCGAGGGAAGCTACAAACTAATCGGCAAAAAAGACGGCGCGACAAATTTGGCCGCCTTGACCGACGGTGATGTGGCCGTATCCAAGAACACGATAATCGAATACGTCACCGATTGCATATTGGAGCGGGGCAATATGGGCGACACCGGCGTAAACAAGGTCATAATCCCGCAAATCCCCGTTCGCCTTGAGATGCTTCAAAACGGCAAAGTGGACGGCGCTACTTTGCCCGAACCGATGGCGACGGTGGCTGTGGCGGATGGCGGCGTGCAAATTGCCGATTCGGTGGACATGGGCATAAACCCCGGTGTTTTCATCGTAACCAAGGCGGCGGCGACGAACAAAAAAGAAGCGGTGCAAGCCATGTATCGCGCTTACAACAAGGCGGCGACGTATCTTAACACCGCGCCGAAAGAAGAGTACATCGACATGGTGTGCGAAAAGTCGGGCTTTCCGCCCGCCGCCCGTGAGACGCTGGAGCTTCCCCAATATAGCAAGGCTGTTCTGCCGTCGCGTGAAGATGTGCAGGGCGTGAGCAAATGGTTAAAGGATAAGGCTTTGGTCAACAACGATTACGGTTATGAAGATGTGGTAACGGATATATTGCCTTAATTTGTTTCATGAATGTGCATATAAGTATAAAAAACGTCGGCGTGCGTTATGAAAAGACGGCGGCGGTGAACAATGTGTCGCTTGATATTCCTCGCGGTGCGGCGACGGTTATCGTTGGCGAATCCGGTTGCGGCAAGTCAACATTGTTGCGGGTCGTGGCCGGATTGCAAAAGCCGACCGTCGGCGAAGTAAAAATTTTCGGCGACAAGACAAAAATTGCCTTTATGCCGCAAACCTACGGGCTTATGCCGTGGCAAACGGCGCGGGAAAACATTTTGTTGCCGCGCCGTCTCGGCAAGGGCTTGGGTTTTTGGCGCAAGGACAAATTGTCGGCCGCCGACGAAGAACGGTTCAACGATTTGTTGCAAAAATTGGGTATCGCCGAAATAACGGAGCGATACCCCCGTGAACTTAGCGGCGGCCAAAAACAACGCGTGGCGCTGGCGCGTGTTTTTTTTGCGCGCCTGCCGATTTTGCTTATGGACGAACCTTTTTCGGCGCTTGATGCCATCACCCGTGAAGAGATCGGGCGGGTGTTCGGAGCGCTGCGGAAAAAAGTCGGGATGACGACCCTGCTCGTGACGCACGATGTCAATGAAGCCTTGACCCTCGCCGACGAAATTGTCATAATGAAAAAGGATTCGCAAAAGGGCGGGCAAATTTTTACCGTGCTTGACGGCGCCGCTGATTTTGGCGAAACGGGACGGGAAACGCCGGAGTTTTTCGGCAAAGCAAACAAGATTCGTCGAATTTTGGCAGAGATTGCCGAAAAGTAAGGAATTTGTCAATGAAAAAAAATATCCTCGTTACCGGGGGATTGAATGTCGTCGTCTTTGGCGCGGCGACGCTTTTTTTGTTGTGGCTCTTTGTTTCGCTCATTGTCCAAACGCCGGCTTTGCCATCGCCGACGGCGGTGCTGGCACGATTGGCGCAGATTTTTTTTGCGGGGCTTTTGCCCCATATGACGGTCAGCCTGTTGCGTATAATTGTCGGTGTTACGGCGGCGGTGGCGGTTGGTTTTCCCTTAGGCTTGTGGATGGGCTGTTATGCGTCCGTCAACCGGCGCTTGGCGCCGTCGGTGTATTTGATTTATCCGCTTCCAAAAATCGCTCTGTTGCCGGTTTTGATGCTGTTGTTTGGCGTCGGCGAACTGTCCAAGGCGGCGCTTATTTTTCTTATTGTCGTTTTTCAAGTTACGGTTTCCGTGCGCGATGCCGTCTTGACCATCGACGAAGAAACATTTTATCCGTTGCGGGCGATGGCGGCGTCAAGCGTTGACACATTCCGCGAAGTGCTGTTCCCGGCGCTGCTGCCGACGCTTATTACTGCGCTTCGGGTGGCGATGGCCACCGCTGTTTCCGTGTTGTTTTTTGCCGAAACCTACGGGACGCAAAGCGGCATGGGTTGGTTCATAATGGATGCTTGGCTAAGGGTTAATTATCTTGATATGTATGCCGGTTTGGTTGTATTGTCATGGATGGGCTTGCTGTTGTTCGGCGTTTTGGATATTGCGGAACGTCGCGTGACGCGTTGGCAACGTGGTTAGGGGGGATGCACCCTTGCTGGAAATTTTCAAATCCGAAGAAAACGGGCAGTTACGGGAACTGTCCCTTGATACCCTGGAAAAGGGCGCGTGGATAAACATTATTGACCCCACGCCCTATGAACTTAAAGTCGTCGCCGATTTAACACAGGTGGAACCGGATTTTTTGCGTTCGGCGTTGGACGATGAAGAGCGATCGCATACGGATGTCGAAGAAGGTTCCGTCATGGTACTGACGAATGTCCCGGTGACGACGGGCAGCGAAAGTTATGATACGTTGCCTTTGGCGATAATACTGACCACCGAATACATCATAACCGTTTGCCTTGAAGATACATCGGTCATGGCCGAATTTAACGAGCATACGTCAAAATTGTTCCGCACCTATAAAAGGACGCGGTTCCTGTTCCAAATACTTTATAAATCCGCCACTTATTATTTGAAATATTTGCGGCAAATAAATAAACTGTCCGACGAAATTGAAGAACTCTTAAAGCATTATATGAGGAATCGCGAAATTTTGCGGCTTTTGGAGTTGCAAAAGTCGCTGACGTATTTCAATGCGGCTTTAAGGAGCAACGGCGCGGTGCTTGACAAGTTGCTGCGTTTGCGCTCGAACCAAGCCCATTTGGCGGAAAACTCCGAACTGAACGGCTTGCCGATTCTCAAAATCTACGAAGAGGATGAGGATTTGCTGGAGGATGTCATTATCGAAAACAAACAGGCGCGGGAAATGGTTGATATGTACAGCCAAATACTCTCCCGTTTGGCCGACACCTTCTCGTCAATCATAAGCAACAACCTCAACATGGTAATGAAATTCTTGGCGGCCATAACGATAATCTTGGCCATACCCACGGTTGTCAGCAGTTTCTTCGGCATGAACGTACCCGTCCCCATGGAGGAAAACATTCACGGCTTCCTCGTGGTTATCCTGATAGCCGCCGCCATATCCTTAGCCACCGCCTACATTCTGTGGCGACGGGATATGTTCTAGCGCACCGTCGCAATTTTTTTAAGGAGATTCCCATGACCCCATCCACCGAAACGGAAAAATATCGTCAGATGAAAAAAGAGGCTCTTTTCACCTTCCTTGCCCTCGCCGTTCTCATCGTCTTTTGGCTCGCGGCCGGATTCGGGCTTGCCCGGTTCGACGTAACCGTCTTCCAACTCCCCTTATGGGCTTTGACCTCATCCTTGGGGGTGTGGTTCTTTGCCCTGTTGTTGGTAAAACTTTTGCTTAAATTCGTCTTCAAGGATATGGACTTAGCGGACGGGAAAGGTGCATCGCGCAATGAATAACGGTAACTTGGCGGCACTCTTGCCCCTCTTTGTCTTTATGCTCGTCATGGTGGGCATCGGCATCTTTGTCCGCAGGAGCGATAAAGGCGGCAACTTTTTGACATCGTACTTCATCGGCAACCGCGACCTCGGCGGTTTTGTCCTCGCCATGACCACCGTCGCCACATACAGCTCGGTCAGTTCCTTCGTGGGCGGGCCGGGCATGGCGTGGCACATCGGCTTTGGCTGGATATATATGGCAGTGGTGCAAGTGACGGCCATCTTCTTGGTGCTTGGCATATTCGGCAAGCGAGTGGCCACCTTGGCGCAAAAGTTCAACGCCGTCACCGTGGTTGACATAATCCGCCGCCGCTTTTCTTCGGACTTGGTGGC
>CAJORE010000319.1 GCA_905236595.1 uncultured Selenomonadaceae bacterium
CTTGAAAAATATCTCGGCGGCATTAAAGAAATGAACAAATTGCCCGGCGCATTGTTCGTCGTCGACCCGCGCAAGGAAAGAATCGCCGTCGCTGAAGCCCGCAAACTCGGTATCCCGATTGTGGCGATTGTCGATACCAACTGCGACCCCGATGAAATTGATTATGTAATCCCCGGCAACGATGACGCTATCCGGGCGGTGCGTCTTTTGACGGGCGGCATGGCCGATGCGATTATCGAAGGCCGCGGCGGTGACGATTCGGCAGCGACCGAAGGCGAAAACGAAAACAAGGAATAAGAGAAGATTCGGGGAGGCAGAAACATATATGGCAATTTCGGCTACTATGGTAAAGGATCTGCGCGAAAAAACCGGCGCAGGCATGATGGATTGCAAAAAAGCGTTGGCGGCGACCGACGGCGATATGGCCAAAGCCATTGACTATTTGCGCGAAAAAGGCATCGCCAAGGCGGAGAAGAAAGCCGGTCGCATCGCCGCCGAAGGCGCGGTGGCGGCATTGGTTGACGGCAATGTGGGCGTTTTGCTTGAAGTTAATTGCGAGACGGATTTTGCGGCGGGCAACGAACAGTTCCGCGCCCTTGAAAGCAAAATCGCCGCCCATATCGCCAAAACCAATCCCAAGGATTTGGACGAATTGAACGCAAGCACCTTGGACGGCAAAACCGTCGCCGACATCATCACCGAAGCGACGGCGACCATCGGCGAAAAGATTTCTTTGCGGCGGTTTGTCCGTTATGAAACCGACGGCAAGATTGCGTCTTATATCCACATGGGCGGCAAAATCGGCGTGTTGGTGGAGCTTACGGACGGCGACGATCAGTTGGGCAAGGATATTGCCATGCAGATTGCGGCGGCCAATCCGTCGGCGGTTGACAGGAGCGGCGTTTCCGCCGAAGATTTGGCGCACGAACGCGAAGTCTTGAAAAAGCAGGCGCTTGAAGAAGGCAAGCCGGAAAAAATCGTCGAGAAAATGGTGGACGGTCGCATAAACAAGTTCTACAAAGAAGTTTGCTTGGTCGAACAGATTTTTGTCAAAGATACGGAAAAGACCGTCAAAGATATTTTGGGCAAGACGCAAGTCAAACGCTTCTGCCGTTACCAGCTTGGCGAAGGCATCGAAAAGAAGCAAGAGGATTTTGCCGCCGAGGTCGCGGCGCAAATCAAGTGATTGTTTGTGACGCCTAACGACAAACACCGAAAAGGCATCGCCCGCCTTGCCCGTTTTGCGGCTTCGGCAGGGGAAGGGCAAGGATGGGCGCGCGGCTTTTTTGGTGCCCTAATTTGTAAGCGGGGAGACGCTATTTATGAAATATAAGCGGGTGGTCTTAAAATTATCGGGCGAGTCTTTGGCGGGGGCGGCAGGTTTCGGAATTGATCCCGCGGTGGTCAATTCCCTTGCCAAAGAGATAAAGAAAATTCGCGATTACAATATTGATGTGGCGGTGGTTGTGGGCGGCGGCAACATTTGGCGCGGGCTGTCCGGCTCCAACAAAGGCATGGATCGGGCGCAAGCCGATTACATGGGCATGATGGCCACGGTGATAAATGCGCTGGCTCTGCAGGACGCTCTTGAAAAATTGCGGGTCAGCACGCGGGTGCAGACCGCCATTGAGATGCGGCAGGTCGCCGAACTCTATATTCGCCGCAAGGCGATTCGCCACTTGCAAAAAGGGCGGGTCGTGATTTTCGGCGCCGGAACGGGCAATCCGTATTTTTCGACGGACACGACGGCGGCGTTGCGGGCGGCGGAAATCGAAGCGGATGTTATCCTCATGGCCAAAAAGGGAACGGACGGCATTTACGATGCCGATCCCAACAAAAATCCCGACGCCAAGAAGTTTGACACTCTGGCGTACATTGATATATTAAATCGCGGCTTGCAAGTTATGGATTCGACGGCGACTTCCCTGTGCATGGACAACAAAATTCAGCTGGTGGTCTTTAACATCGACAATCACGAAAATATTTTGAAAGCCGCTTTGGGCGAAAATATCGGCACCACCGTGGGAGGCGGTAAGAATTGATTAAGGACGTCTTAACGGGCAACGAAGAGCGCATGAAAAAGGCCATTGATGCCTTGAAGAAAGAGTTTGCGTCCCTTAGAGCCGGACGAGCCACGCCGGCGCTTTTGGACAAAGTAAGCGTCGATTATTACGGCACGCCGACGCCCGTTACGCAAGTGGCGAAGGTCAGCGTACCGGAAGCGCGCATGATTGTTATTGCACCCTACGAAAAGCAACTGATAAAGGAAATCGAAAAAGCGATTCAAAAATCCGACCTGGGGTTGTCACCCAATTCGGACGGCACGGTAATCCGCCTCAATATTCCGCAGCTCACCCAGGAACGGCGCAAGGAAATCGTCAAGACCGTCGGCAAGAAGGCCGAAGATGCCAAAGTCGCCGTTCGTAACATTCGCCGCGACGGCAATGATGCGATAAAGAAACTCGAAAAAAGCAAAGAGGCCACCGAGGACGAAGTCAAAAAAGGGCAAGAGGATATGCAAAAATTGGCGGACAAGTTCATAAAGGAAATTGATGCCGCCAAAGCCGCCAAGGAAAAAGAAATCATGGAAGTCTGACCCATGGAATTTTTTTTGGCGAATGATTTTTCGACGGTCGGATTTTCTTTGGCCGATGCCACGGGCATGTTAAGCGAGCGAGGCGCAAAATTTCCCGTTTCCCGTATCAAACCGCAGCGATCCGTGTTTAAAA
>CAJORE010000320.1 GCA_905236595.1 uncultured Selenomonadaceae bacterium
ACGGCAAGTTCAATGCCCTTTTTGACGATCATCGGATTCGCCCCGGCAACAACATTGCGCATACCTTCTTTAATCATCGCCTGCGCAAGCAAAGTCGCCGTAGTGGTGCCGTCACCGGCAACATCATTCGTCTTGGTGGCAACCTCTTTTACAAGCTGCGCCCCCATGTTTTCAAAAGGATCTTCAAGCTCGATATCGCGGGCAATCGTCACACCGTCGTTGGTAATGGTCGGCGCACCGAATTTTTTGTCGAGAACAACGTTGCGACCCTTAGGTCCCAAGGTAACTTTTACGGCATCCGCCAACGCATCAACGCCGCGCCCCAATGCCCTTCTTGCTTCTTCGTCGAACAAAATTTGTTTTGCCATACTATATCTGCCTCCGTTAATTGCTAATGCTATATATTATCGGTGTTTGTCCCCGTTTGGCTCACCCGGCCAAACCGACCGACAAACCAAACGTCGGACTCCATCGCGTCAATTACATAATCGCCAAAATGTCGCTTTCGCGGACAACCAAGTACTCTTTATCATCAACCTTCACTTCGCTGCCGGAATATTTGGAAAAGATGACCTGATCGCCTTCTTTGACTTCCATAGCGGCGCGCTGACCATTATCGAGAAGTTTGCCGGTACCGACGGCAACAACTTTACCTTTTTGCGGCTTTTCTTTGGCGGTGTCCGGCAAAACGATTCCGCTTGCCGTTTTCATGTCGCCTTCTTCTACTTCGATAACTACCCTTTCACCCAACGGTTTAATCATATCTATTACCTCCCGAAAGTCGGCGTAATACATAGTCGCACCAAACTGTCGTGCAACAACGCCGATTGCAATTTCTCTTTTTTGTCCGTCAAACATTTTGCACTTGCCGAACAACGGTGCTTATGATAATAGCTTTTAATCAAAAAGTCAATAGGTAAAAGTCAAAAAATCAAAAAAATTTTTGGTATACGGTGAAAAGCCGCAAAATCTGCGGATTTTCACCGTAAGTTTCGTGCGTTCAAAAGTCAAAGTCGTCATCTGTATCAAACAAGCCGCAGACCGCCGCTAATCATTGGTATGCCGCCGTCCGCCGCACCGCAAATGCAACAAACGACCCGCCGCAACAAATTTTCGGTTGCGCCTTTCTTTGCCAAAGGTCCGTGATTAAAGTTCGCGGGTCGGCACTTTTTTACCTTTGGGGCAGGAAAGCGGGAACCTTTGTCGAAAACACCAGGTTGAATTAATTTAACGAATGATTACGGAGGAAAAATATGCTTAACTATCGGACCCACCTTGCCGATATGCCAAGTTACGATGTAACGGAGCGCGAGTGGCGCATAAAAATTAACGCCAACGAAAGCAATCTCAATCTGCCGCCCGTCGTTGAGGACAGATTGATGGGCAGATTGTCACGCGTGGCGTTTAACCGATACCCCAACGAAGAATACGACGCTTTGCGCGAACAAATTGCCGCCGCCAATAATTGCGCCAAGGAGAACATTTTATTGGCAAGCGGCAGCAGCGAAATCATTGAGAAACTGTTTTACGGTTTCGGCGGCATCAATCATAAAATCCTTTACCCCGAACCGTCATTTTCCATGTACCGCATTTACGCCAAAGCCGCCGAAGCCGACGGCGTGCCGGTGGCGCTTAACGATGACTACACCTTCAATGCGGCAAAGTTTGTTGCCGCCGCAAACGACAACACCGTTGCGTTAGCCGTTGTTTGCAACCCCAACAATCCCACGGGGACGGGCATACCGTTAGCGGATATCAAATACGTTGCCGACAACACGGAATGTGCGTTGTTGCTTGATGAAGCCTACATGGAATTTTTTTCCGCCGATAACTCGGCGCTTAATCTTTTGCCGACGCACAAAAACTTAATCGTCGCCCGCACATTTTCCAAAGCCTACGGCTTGGCGGCGGTACGCGTCGGCTACATGATTGCCGATGCCGATATTGTGGCCGCAATCGAAAAAACATTCATGCCGTATCACTTAAACGTATTAAGCACCGTGACAGCCGACATCGTATACCAAATGCGCGACGAATTTGCGCCGCGCATAAGCCAAGCCATCGCCGAACGCAAACGAATGGCGGCGGCGCTCTCAAATCTTAACGGCTTTACCGTTTACCCATCGGAGACGAACTTTTTACTCGTCCACTACGACAAAGCGGTCGCCCTCAACGAATGTTTGACACAAAGGGGCATCGGCATACGAAGTTTCGGCAATGCGCCGCGCCTGTCAAATTGTTTGCGTATTTCCGTAGGACAACGAACGGAGAATGACGAAGTTTTGCGTGTGATAAAAGAATTTACGGAGGTATAACCATGCGAGCTGCTAAAGCCGAAAGGCAAACAAAAGAAACCAGTATCGCCGTGCGCCTTTTTTTGGATGGCAGCGGGGTCAGCGAGATAAGCACCGGCATCGGTTTTTTTGACCATATGCTAACCCTGTTTGCCATGCACGGCAAATTTGATTTACAACTTGCCTGCGACGGCGATTTGGAAGTGGACGGCCATCACACGGCCGAGGACGTCGGCATCGTTTTGGGACAAGTTTTCAAGACGGCCTTGGGCGACAAACGCGGCATTACGCGCTACGGCACCTTTTTCTTGCCCATGGACGAATCAATGGCATTCGTGTCCGTCGATATAAGCGGCCGAGCGTTTTTATTGTGTGAGCCGGGCGAGCTGTCGCCCATGGTCGGCGAATTTGACACGCAACTCGTCGCCGAATTTCTGCGCGCTTTCGCCTTCAACGCCGGCATAACGCTACACGCCAAAATCCTTTACGGCAACAATACCCACCACAAAATAGAGGCTCTCTTCAAGGCCTTCGGCCGCGCCTTGTCGCTTGCCGTAGCCATCAATCCGCGTGAAACGGGAGTTCCTTCGACTAAGGGAGTCCTTTAATGGTTGCCGTCATTGACTATGGAGCAGGCAATTTGCACAGCGTTGCCAAAGCTCTTTTCACCCTTCGTGCCGACGTTAAAATTACGGCCGCCGAGCAAGATCTGCGCGACGCCGACAAACTGGTTCTTCCCGGCGTCGGTGCATTCGGCGATTGCATGAAAAATTTAACGGCGACCGGTCTTGTCCCCGCCATAAAAGACCTCATCGCAACAGGCAAACCGCTCCTTGGCATTTGCGTCGGCCTGCAGATTTTGTTTGAAGGCAGCCAAGAGTCACCCGACACGGCAGGACTTTGCATTTTCGGCGGCACGGTGCGCCGTTTGCCGACGACAACGCTGAAGATTCCGCAAATCGGCTGGAACAGCTTACGCATTAAACCCACAACCGCCGTGCCGGACTTGTTCGCCGAATTGCCGCCCAAACCTTACGTTTACTTTGTCCACAGTTTTCACGCCGTCCCTGCCGACAAAAGCATCATCACGGCCACCACCGATTACGACGGAGAAATAACGGCGGCGATTGCCAAAGACAATGTAACGGCCACGCAATTTCATCCGGAAAAATCCGGCGATGTGGGGCTTAAAATATTGAGTAATTTTTTAAGAGGATAACAAATTGAACGAAAAAATAATCTTAACCGGCGATCGCCCAACCGGCAAACTTCATATTGGCCATTATGTCGGCTCGCTGAAACAGCGCAAACTTTTGCAGGACACGGGCGAATTTGCCGAGATTTACATAATGATTGCCGACGCGCAGGCCTTGACGGATAATTTTGCCGACCCG
>CAJORE010000321.1 GCA_905236595.1 uncultured Selenomonadaceae bacterium
CCTTAATATCCCATAGAATTTGTGATTGAGCCGAAATTATTTTCATAGGCGATGTTCGCGCCATACTTGCCATATAAACGCCATTAGAACAAGCAACGAAAAAATTTCGGCAATTTGCCACGATAATTTTCCGACATAGCGTACCGTCACATTATGTTCGCCGGCCGACACAACGACGTGCATAATATGCAAATCACCGTCGATAAGCGCCAAGCTGTTGTCGTTTTCGTCGGTGGCTTCATAGAGCGGATAATAAAACAGCGGCAAGCGCACGGTGGTTTCTTGGGGAGCGTTTACGGTGAACGTAATTTTTGTGCCGTGTTTGGCGTAGGCCGAGATAATATTGTGCGGCTCTGTTTTGTCGGGCGGGAAAAGTTGCGCGGCGGTTTCGGTCAAGGATAACAATACCGTCGGACCCAGTGCCGAATGGGAATCGGCGTAAGCGTAGTCGGCATAGAACACGGTGACATTTACGGGATTGTCGGCACCGCGTTCAAGGTCAATAGTTTGTTTTACGGTTAAATCTCCGTAAACTTTTGCCGACTCGTCAAGGGGGGCATGGGTATCGGGAAGGGTGAGTTTGGCTAACGCATCGCGCCACGTTGTTTGTTCGTAAATAACTTGCGGACGCCAAAAGGAATCCATTTTCAGCATCGGCGAAAATAACGTCCCCATGTTTAGCGTCGTTATGAATAACAAGCTCACGACGATAAGCCGCTTATTTCGGTCGCAAACATATTCGACGGCAACGGCGGCGGCAACGGCCAACGCTACGGCTCCCCACATCATTATGCGGTACGAAAATTGCATGATCGCCAAAGCGCGGCTTAGCGGAGCAATGTTGTCAACGGTTGCCCATGGGAATAAATCCGACCAGAAATACAACGAGAAGAGACCTAACGTCAGCCCGACAACAAACGCCGTTTCATTGCGCGAAGAAACGTAACGCCGATTGGTGAAACATTCTTTGAGGCGCAGTCCGCCGTAAAGAATGATAAACAGTACGACGGCAATACCGACAAAGCCGTGCAAACCGATTATATCCGCCGGACTTAGGCGACTGCCGGCAAAGTGATCGAAAACTTTGCTTTGCGTAACGCTCTTTATGACAAAATCATATTGTCCGTAAAAATCGACAAAGGGCAAGTAAAACCAAACATTGAGACAAGCGGTGAAAAAAACGGCTTTGACTAAACCGCCGAGAACTTTTTTGTTGGTTAGATGCGGTATTGATATTAACAAAATGAGCGCCAAGACGACCGTAAGCATGAGTGTGCTTATTATATGCGCGGATGCCACGCCGGTAAAACCGACCACGATAAGTGGCCAGTATTTGGGATCGCGCCGCAACGTCAGCCACAATCCGACGGCGGCAAGCGGCAAAAAGGCCATCGCCAGAGCTTCGCCGACGGCGGCACGGGAGTAAACGTTGATGAGACGATACAAAAAACTGCCGTATATAACGGCGACGATACTGCCGGTTCGCCAGGACGAAAAAAGCCGAACAAAGGCAAATTGCGCTATGAATAGAGTGGCAAGATTTATGAGTACGCCAAAAATTTTGTAGCTTGCCGTCAAGGATAATCCTAAATGGCAAAGCGTCGCCGGTATATAAAAAAACAAATCGGGGTAAAATATGCCTACCGGGTACCCGTAACCGTTCATGAACCAGCCGTACATTTTGACAGGGAAGTGTTCGGCGGCAAATCCGTCGGCAAGACCGGCAATACGCCCCAAGTGAAAGGCGATGTCATGACCGATGATTAGTTTGTCGTAAAAAAAAGGTGCGCTCAGTATTAGACCGAATATAAGTACCACGAGTTGCCAAAAGCGTTTCTCCTCGGAACAAAGCATATTATGACCGCCTTAAAATATTTACGGGCAAGACAAGAGCCTTGCCCGTACATCAGGCACCACTATCAATCGTTTGTTGCCGACTGCTGCGCCTTGGGTGCGGCAGTCGCTCCATAAAAGTGAGTGTTAAGAGGTACCTTTATAACATTTGCAACATCTCACGCAAGAATTGTCCGGTGTACGACGTTTTTACTTTTGCAACGTCTTCGGGACGGCCGACAGCAACGATTGTCCCGCCTTTGTCGCCGCCTTCGGGACCCAAGTCAATGATATGGTCGGCGCATTTTATGACATCCAAATTGTGTTCGATGACAATAACCGTGTCACCGCCGTCAACCAAACGTTGCAAAATATCCAACAGCTTTTTAATGTCGGCTGTGTGCAACCCTGTGGTCGGCTCATCCAAAATATAGACGGTCTTGCCCGTGGAGCGGCGGCTCAGTTCCGTGGCCAATTTTACGCGTTGCGCTTCGCCGCCCGACAAGGTTGTCGCGCTCTGCCCGAGTTTTATGTAACCTAAGCCGACATCGTTTATGACGGCAAGTTTGCGGGCGATTTTGGGAATGTGCTTAAAAAATTCTAAACTTTCGGCGACGGTCATATCAAGAATGTCGGCAATCGTCTTGCCCTTGTATTTTACGTCCAATGTCTCGCGGTTGTAGCGGGCACCTTTGCAGACTTCGCAGGGGACATACACGTCGGGCAGGAAGTGCATCTCGATTTTAATTATGCCGTCGCCGCGGCAAGATTCGCACCGGCCGCCTTTGACGTTAAAACTGAACCGACCCGCTTTATAGCCGCGCATTTTGGCGTCGGGCGTCAATGAGAACAGCTCGCGTATCGCGTCGAACACCCCTGTGTAAGTAGCGGGATTGGAGCGCGGCGTTCGTCCTATCGGTTGTTGGTCGATGTCAATTATTTTGTCAATGTTTTTAAGGCCGTTGATGCGCTTAAATTTGCCGGGCTTTCCTTTGGCATGATAAAGCCGTGCGGCAATGCCTTTGTAGATTATCTCGTTGACCAAAGTGCTTTTGCCGGAGCCGGAGACACCCGTAACCACCGTAAGGGTACCTAAGGGAATTTTTACGTCGATATTTTGCAAATTGTTTTGCTCGGCGCCGATTATTTCTAAAAAGTTGCCGTTGCCGGGACGACGTTTGCCGGGTACGGCGATAAATTTTTTGTGGCTCAGGTATTGTCCGGTAATTGAATCTTTCACCTGCATGATTTCGGCGGCGGTTCCTTGCGCGACAATTTGCCCACCGTTTGCCCCCGCTCCGGGGCCGATGTCCAATATGCAATCGGCGGCGCGCATGGTGTCTTCGTCGTGTTCGACGACGATTAACGTATTGCCCAAATCGCGCAAATCCTTGAGCGTTTTCAGCAGGCGGTTGTTGTCCCGTTGATGCAATCCGATGGACGGTTCGTCCAAAATATATAAGACACCCGTCAGCCCCGAACCTATTTGCGTGGCCAAGCGAATTCGTTGCGCTTCGCCGCCCGACAATGTGCCGGCTGCCCGTGACAGCGTCAGGTAATCCAATCCCACGTTCAACAAAAAATTCAGCCGCGCATGAATTTCTTTTAGGATCAGCGCGGCGATTTTTTTCTCGCGGGGCGTGAAATCATCGGCCGCTTGAGTGAAAAATTTTTCACATTCGGCGACGGTCAAATTGGTGACTTCAAAAATATTTTTTTCGCCGACGGTTATCGCCAAAGTTTCGGGTTTTAATCGCGCTCCGCCGCAAGCGGTGCATGGCGTGTCAAGCATAAAGTCTTCGTAGTATTCGCGCATCTCTTCCGAATCGGTCTCTTCGTAGCGCCGTTTCAAAAGCGGCAGTACGCCTTCAAACGGCACATTATATTGCCGATATTCGCCGAACATATTGGTGTAGTGAAAGCTTATCGGATCGTCGCCGGTGCCGTACAAGAGCATTTGCCGCGTCACTTTGTCAAGTTGCTTCCACGGTGTGCTTAAATCGAGACGACGGCTTTTTAACAGCGCTTCCATGGCACACATGGCGTAAGAGTTGATGTTTTTTGACAAAGGGGCAAACACACCTTCGCCGACGCTCAAGTTTTCGTTGGGGATGACAAGCCCCGCGTCAAATTCTTTGTGGGAACCTAATCCGGTACATTCCGGACACGCGCCGTAAGGGTTGTTAAACGAAAACATCCGGGGTGCGATTTCCGGCAAACTGATGCCGCAATCGACGCAAGCAAAATTTTCGCTGAACATCAAAAGTTCGCCGTCAATGATTTGCACATACACCACGCCGCCGCCCAATTTCAGCGCCGTTTCCAACGAATCCGACAGACGTTCGGTATTGTCGTTGCTTACTGCCATGCGATCGACAACGACTTCGATTGTGTGTTTTTTAGTTTTTGCAAGAGTAATTTCTTCGCCCAAGTCGTAAATATCGCCGTCAATGCGTACGCGAACATAGCCGTCGCGGCGTATTTGCTCCAATGTTTTTTTGTGTTCGCCCTTTTTGCCGCGTATTATTTGCGCCATTATGAGGATTTTCGTTCCTTCGGGCAACTCGACCAAATGATCGATCATTTGGTCGACACTTTGCTGTGTTATGGGTTTGCCGCACTTCGGACAATGGGGACGTCCGGCGCGGGCAAAAAGCAATCGTAAATAATCGTAAATTTCCGTCACCGTGCCGACGGTGGAGCGCGGGTTGCGACCGGTTGTCTTTTGGTCGATGGATATGGCGGGGGACAGCCCGTCGATGCTGTCTACGTCCGGCTTGTTCATCTGCCCCAAAAATTGCCGGGCGTAGGCGCTTAAAGATTCCACATAACGGCGTTGTCCCTCGGCGTAAATAGTGTCAAAGGCAAGGGAGGATTTGCCGGAACCGGAAAGACCTGTTATTACTACCAATTTGTCGCGGGGAATGGTGACGGAAATATTTTTCAAATTGTTGGCGCGAGCACCTTTTATGATAATGCTGTCCTTACTCATTAAAGGAATCCTTAAGCGTTTTGTCGCTGCCTTCGATATAGCGGATAAAAATATCGGGAGCGATGATCTCGTCATCAATTTGCACAAAGCATTGATGAAGCTGAATGGATACCCACCGGCCGCTGTGGGGGTTATGAATGTCCTCGGCAAATTCTTCCATGTAGCGGGATTTGAACATTTCTGCCGTGCTTTTGCTGCTGCTGATGTGCAGAACTTCGGAAAAAACATTTTCCTCGCCTGCGCCGTATTCGATTTTCATTACCGTAAACATCTTCATGTTTTTCTTCATGGTAAGGCTCCCTTTCTCCGTAAAAATAAAGGCATCTCTTATATGGGTGTTGCCGCCCGCCGTACTTTCGGTGCGGCAGACGGTTAA
>CAJORE010000322.1 GCA_905236595.1 uncultured Selenomonadaceae bacterium
CGGTCAAAAAGTACGTTGTTCCCTTGACCGGACACACGGACAACGCGCAAGGAGTGATCGTTATGACCGCTATGACAATCGGCGAAATCATCGCCGCCCGTCGCAAAACTTTGGGCATTACGGCGGCAGATCTTGCAAAAAGAATCGGCAAATCTCGCGCCACGCTTTACCGTTATGAAACCGGCACGTCCAAATTGCCGGCGGACGTGGTTCCCTCATTGGCCGAAGCCCTTGACCTTCGGGCGGAAAATTTGCTAAGCGCCGACAAAGCTCTCCCGTTATCGACAACCGCCGAACACGAAGCCGCCGCCATTACCCGCAAATATATGGAGTTGCCGCCCGAGGAACGCGATAAGGTCAACTCGTTAATCGACAACCTGCAGGAACAATCGCCCCCTCGCCAATGGCACCCGCAAATCACCGCCAAGGACCGCCGCCAAATCGAGCGCGACTATGCCGCCCTCAAACCGGCACAAGCCGCATACATGGACGAAGTGAAAGATCCGGCCGTCTTTGAAGCGGCCATCAAAAAAGCCATGTTGGACGCAAAAATGCGCGCCAAGAAACTCTACACGCCAAAAAAATATCGCAAGAACTGACCGTGCGGTGTTTGATTGACGCAAACCGCCGAAAACAGCTTGACAATCGCTATGGACATAAAAAAACGAGCCGAACGGCTCATCAGAAAATGCAACACCGACAATCCTTTTGCCGCCGCCGATTTTTTAGGCATCAAAGTAACGTTTGACAGCTTGGGCGGCCCATGGGGGTACTACCTTAAATACTGCCGCCAGCAAACAATCGTCATCGACTGCGACACGCCGCAAGAACTGCACGGTTTCATTTGCGCCCACGAACTTGGCCACGCCCGCATAACGCCGGACGAAAACACCGTGCGTCTCAAAGCCTTTACCGGCAATCCCTTCACCGCCAACAAAACCGAGCGTCGCGCCAATGCCTTTGCCGTATGTTTCTTGTTGAACGAAACCTTCCTGCGCGAACACGCCGGCATTTCGATTTACGACTTGGCAAAAATCCGCGGTGTGCCGCCCGACTATATAAAGTTACTTCATTAAAACTTCCGTAATTAGCCGTTGCCCTGCCGTGTTTACAGGGCGGCGGCTATGTGCTATAATGCACGGGTTGCCGATACGGACGCATCCTCGGCGCGGTTTTGGTACGGAGGATTCATTACGGAGGACTGATATGAAACGAAAATTTATTTCCGCCATAACGGCGGTTCTTTTTGTTTGGCTTTCGACAGTTGCGGTTTTCGCCGCCACGGCCGCCGATTATCCCTTGACGCAGGTGCTTGTCTTGAGCCGTCATAATATTCGGGCGCCCTTCGTGGACGAAAGCGCCCTCAGCGAATTATCGCCGCACAAATGGCCGCCGCGCCGCGCCAAACAAGGCGATTTAACCTTAAAAGGCGGCCTGCGCGAGGCGCAAATGGGGCAATGCTTTGCCAAGTATCTTGAAAGCGAAGGTTTTCTGCCCGACAATGGCTTATTTGCCGAAGGCGAGACGCGCTTTTATGCCAACTCCTTTTTGCGTACCGTTGCCACGGCCCATTATTTTGCCGCCGGAATGTTACCCGCCGCCGCCGTCAAAATCGAGCACACCGATCCTTTCCCCGGCTCTGATCCCGTATTCCTGCCGGGCTGTTCCATGGCGACGCCGACCGAACTTTTGCAAATTGCCGCCGAACTGAAACCTCTCGTCAATCCGGCACAAATCGACAAAAGCACCGCCGCCGCCCGCAAACTTATGGCCGACGTCTTGGACTTCAAAGATTCGGCTTACGCCAAGGAACATAACCTGCGGGAAATTCCCGTCGATGATTTCAAGGTAACCTTTGCCAACGGCAGTACCAAAATGACGGGAACACTCGTAAAAACAATGCGCGCCGCCGACGCTTTGACTTTGCAATATTATGAAGAAACGGACAGCCAAGCCGCTTTCGGCAAAAAATTGACCTTTGCGGATTGGCAAGAAATAGCTTCACTCAAGGATTTGGGCATCGCTTCCTTCTACCGCCTGCCTACGATGTCCAAGGTGATGGCGCGGCCGCTTTTGGGCATCATGCGCGACGAATTGAACACGCCCCGGCGAAAATTCACCTTCCTTTGCGGGCATGACACAAATATCGCCACCGTTTTATCGGCTTTGGCGGTCGAAGATATGTCATTGCCGCAAACAATCGAAAAGGCCGCGCCCATCGGCGCCAAAATCGTCATCGAAAAGCGGCGCGGCAAGGACGGCGCGGATTACGTCGCGGTGAACCTCGTGTATATGAGCAGCGAAGATTTACGAAACGGCGGCACCCAAGCGGCCGATATAACCCCCGTTGTTTACCCTTTGCATTTTAAGGGGCTTGCCGCCAATGCCGACGGTCTTTATTCCTTTGCCGATTTTATGGCGCGCCTTGACGAAGCCTATGCTCCAAAATAAGCGACCCAAGGATATAACACATTATGAATATTTTTCGCAAAACCCGCATCCTTATCGGAATGTCGGCTGTTTTCTTCCTTATTATATGGGAAACAACCGCTTTCGCGGCGGGTTCCTTTTTAACCAACGTCAAATTCTTTGCGCGGGACAAAGACGATACCCACCCGCGCCGTTACGAAAACATCATGTTGGAATTTGACCGTATGCCAAAATACCGTTCCTCCTTTGCCGATACCGAAAAACGCCATTTGATTATCGACTTTTCCGGGGTAATTCCCGACGTTACCGCCGACATCAAAGGCGATTTCACCGAGGCCATTCGCTACGAAAAAAAGCGGGGGCATCTTCTGGTTCACGTTTACTTGGCCAAAGACGTCGATTACAAAATTTACCAGCGAATGAACCCGCCACGCATCTTTATTGATGCCATACCGAACAAAGACGCGCCCCCCGCGGAAGATTTCGCCCCCGATCTCCCGGCAACACCCGCCGACGAAGCAGACAAAACACCGCCTACGCCGAAAGAAGATCCCGTAAAGATAACGGAAATCGCGCCCGGCCTGCAACAAGTCGTATATCGCGGCGGCGGAATCCGTTTATGCATGGTTACCGCCGACAAGGAACGCTATGCCTTGCGTCCGGCATTGGCACGCGGCATCGTGCCGGGACGGCAAACCCTTTCGGGCATCGTGAGCGCCACCGGCGCCCCGGCGGGAATCAATGCCTCCTATTTTGCGCTGAACGGTGAAATTTTGGGCGTTACCAAAATCGACGGCTTGGTTGTGGGTACGACCTATTACACGCGAAGCGCCATGGGAATTTTGTCGGACGGCACCCCCGTGTTCGGCAAAGTCGCATACAGCGGCCAGGTAACCATGGGCGGCATATCGTTGCCCGTGTCCGGCGTCAATGCCGAGCGCGGCAAGGACGGCTTGGTCGTTTACAACCGCTTCTACGGCAATTCGACCCGCACCAACCAATACGGCACCGAATATTTAATTAAGGACGGCATTGTTGCCGACATATCATCGGACGGCAACATGGAAATTCCCCAAGAAGAAGACGGCGGCGTGGTGGTGTCGGCTCACGGCGCGTCGCAGACGGCTCTTGCCGACATCGCCATCGGAGATCCCGCCGAAGTCTACGAG
>CAJORE010000323.1 GCA_905236595.1 uncultured Selenomonadaceae bacterium
ATCGGCGCTAAAATTACGCTTCATTTGCGACAAAGAACGCGAACTTCGGCAGGAAAAAATTTAATCTTGCCGAATACCCGCAGAGGGTCATTGATTACGCTCCCCGCATGAAACAAAATTTCCTTCGGCGAGCCGTATCAAAAAAAAATTCCTGTTCGGGGGAGGCAATATATATGGCAGTATCAATGATTGAAGCGTTCACCAAGATAGCGCCGGTTTTGCCGCGCCTTATGTCGGCGCGAATCGGCATTGTCATAGCGGACAAAGAGAAATGGATCGCCGCCAATTCCATTGACGAGCTGAAAAAATCCGTGGTGGTCGGGCAACCGATAAAAGCCGGCAGCGCGGTGGAAGTTGCCATGCGTGAAAAACGCCGCGTCGTCGTCAACGTTGCCAAGGAGGTCTACGGTGTCCCCTACGTCGCCATAAGCGTCCCGCTCACCGACGATTCCGGGCAGATTATCGGCGCGGTGGCCGTCCATGAGAGCATGGAACATCACGAACTCGTCCACGAAACCGCCGATCGGCTTAACAATCTTACTTACGCTTTGGTAGATTCGTTGGGACAAATAGCCAGCAAAGCCGGTACGCTTGCCGACAGCGCCGAAGGCTTAAAGCAACTGGCCGACAAGGCGGAAACGGAAGTGGCCGAAACGGACGAGGTAATTTCCTTCATTAAAACCGTTGCCATGCAGACGAATATGCTTGGTTTGAACGCCGCCATCGAAGCGGCACGCGCCGGTGAGCAAGGCCGCGGCTTTGCCGTCGTCGCCGAAGAGGTACGCAAGCTTGCCGAATCAAGCGCCGACAGCGCCGAACGCATAACGGCAACATTGACCAAAATCCGCGACTCGATAGCCAGCATCAATCGTGAAATCGGCCAGCTTTCGGCGGTCAATATCGAGCAGGCAAACTTAATCGAAGAAATCAGCAGTCAAAGCGGCTCCTTGAAAGAGGCATCGGAACGCTTGAACCAAATGGCGGCCAAAACCGAAAGCTAAAAGTCGGCGACCCCCGTCGGTAATTTTATCGGTAGCTTGTTTGAAGGAAAACCATAATCGCTATGAAAACAAAATTTAATTGTCCATCAACCGCAAAGAAAATTTTTGGTATTCTCGCTAAATATAAGTCGGCTGTTTTCGCGGCAATATTTTTACCGCTTGTTTTTTCCCTCGCCGGTTGCGACAGCGCACCGAATGTACCGGCGGCGGTTCAAGAACAAGATACGGCTTCGGCGCGGGCGGAAAAAATCCTCAAGACCATGACCCGCGCCGAAAAATTGGGGCAGATGATGATAATCGGCGTATACGGGACGGAGATAAACGACGACAGCCGCTTCATGCTTCATCAATATCATATCGGCAACATAATCCTCTACGACAGGAACCTTGAAACCAAAGAGCAGGTGCAAAAGTTGACGGCCGATTTGCAGAAAAACTCCGACGGCAAAGTGCCGCTGTTTATCGGCTTGGACGAAGAGGGCGGCAGAGTTGTGCGTATGCCGCAAATAGTCCCCCCGCCGCCTTCGGCGCAGGACATAGGAAGCGCCGGCGACGTTGATGCCGCCCGACAAACCGCCGAAGCAACCGCCAAGGAACTTACGGCCTTGGGTTGCAATCTTAATTTTGCCCCGGTGGCCGATGTCGGAACGGATACCCGCGATTATTCCGACGACCCGACCACGGTCGGAAAATTTGTGACGGCGACAGCGACGGGCTACAACGAAAACGGCATTATGCCGTGCCTTAAACATTTCCCCGGCATCGGCAAAGGAACGGCGGACACCCATAAGCAAGCGGTGACGGTGACGGCGACAAGAGAAACACTTCTTGCCGAGGACATCCTCCCCTTCCGAACGATGATTGACAATTTTAATCACCGGGACTTTATGATAATGGTGGGACATATTGATTACCCCGCATTGGACGAACAAAATCCCGCCTCCCTTTCGCCGACAATACAAACGGAATTGTTGCGTCGCGAACTGCAATTTGACGGCATAATCATCACCGACGATACCAACATGGGGGCGGTGGCCGGTCGCTATACTCCGGCGCAAATCGGCGTAAAGGCGGTGTTGGCCGGTGCGGATATTGTTATGATATGTCACGATTACGACAAGGCGGCGGAAATTTACTTGGGTATGCTGGACGCCGCCGAAAAAGGAATCATCACCGACGAGCGAATCGACGAATCGGTGCGGCGGATTTTGACGGCCAAACTCAGCCGATAGGAAACGGTGTTGTCGCATGAAGGGAAAAATCTTTGTGCGACAAACCTTTTTTCGCGAAGTGAACCGTTTCCGCAAAAAAACGAGTTAAGCTTTTGACGATGTCTGCCGACTGTGGTAATATTCAGAAAAGTAACTTACAATAATAAACAAAACCAATCGGGAGGCGCAACATAATGGCACTCACACTCGCTTTCAGCGATGCCGAAACAGCGGCGATAACCGCCTACGCCAAGCGCAACAACATAGACGTGTTGGATTTTGTCCGCAACACGGTTATGCCGATAGTTCGCCCCGAG
>CAJORE010000324.1 GCA_905236595.1 uncultured Selenomonadaceae bacterium
AAAGCTATTTTCGCCGACAAGCCATATAAATAAACGCCGCCGCTCACATATACAGTGAGCGGCGGCGTTTATTTATGCGATACGGAGACGAACCGCAATTTTGTGTTTTGGCTGTCTCTCTCGAAGGACAAGGGAACCGGCCAACGTTTATTTTTGCGTTGTCGAATGGTCATGCGCTTATCACCATGGTTTGACGCCGGTTGACAGCGATGCCTTTGGCGCGTTTTCCGTACGCGGCATTTTTTTTACGAACGCCAGACCGTCGCCGACTTTCTTGATGCTTATCGTGTCGCCGCTTTTGAAGGTGCGTTCCAGGATAAGCGTGGCCAATTCGTCTTCAATCATTTTTTGCACCGTGCGCCGCAATGGGCGGGCACCGTATTTTTTGTCCGTACCCTTTTCGATGAGCAAGTTTTTGGCCGACGGACTGACTTCGAGGCGAATGTTTTTTTCCGTCAAGCGATTTTTTATATCCGCCAACATAAGATCGACAATCTTTGTCAATTCCGGTTTGCCGAGTGCCGAGAACACGATTTGTTCGTCGATGCGGTTCAAAAATTCCGGCTTGAAAATGCGCTTGACTTCGTTCATAACCTGTTTGGCGGCGATTCTTTGGCGCTTTTCTTCCGGCAATTCTTCGGTGGCAAAGCCCATTACGCCTTCGTCGTCGGTTTGCAATGCCGTTGCGCCGGCGTTGCTGGTCATGATTATCACCGTATTGCAAAAATCGACTTTGCGTCCTTTGCTGTCCGTCAAGCGCCCGTCCTCCAATACCTGCAGGAGAATGTTGAAAACATCGGCAGAGGCTTTTTCGATTTCATCCAACAATACTATGGAATAGGGATGACGACGTACGGCATCCGTTAATTGACCGCCTTCGTCGTAGCCGACGTAGCCGGGAGGAGCGCCGACCATGCGGGATACGGAATACTTTTCCATGTATTCGCTCATGTCGAAGCGAATGATGGCGTCCTCCGTACCGAACAAGGTTTGTGCCAACGTTTTGGCAAGTTCCGTTTTGCCGACGCCGGTCGGACCTAAGAAGAGGAAGGAGCCGATGGGACGTTTGGGATCCTTTAAGCCGGCGCGGTTACGGCGAATGGCTTTGGCAAGCGCCGTAACCTCTTCGTTTTGGCCGACGACGCGCCGCTTCAATTTCTTTTCCAAGTTGATGAGTTGTTCCGATTCCTTGGCGGCGATTGTTCTCACGGGAATGCCCGTCCAACTGGCAACGATGTCGGCAATATCTTCCGCTGTGACGCGCACGACGTTGTTGTTGTGTGCCGCTTTTTCCTGCAAGTCGGCAAGATCTTTTTGGGCTTGTTTTTCTTCGTCGCGCAGTTTGGCGGCTCTCTCGTATTCTTGGGCGGCGATGGCACGACGCTTTTCGTAACTGAGGCGGGATAATTTTTCCTCGGCGGCGGCCATTTCGCGGGAGGCGGTAAGTTCCAACCCGGCTATTTTTGCCCGGGCGGCGGCCTCGTCCATGACGTCGATTGCCTTATCGGGCAAAAAACGATCGGCGATATAGCGCTTAGACAATTTCACCGCCGCATCAAGCGCGGCTTCTTCGATGATTACGTCATGGAATTCTTCGTAGCGGCCTTTCAGCCCCATCAGAATCTGCCGCGCTTCTTCGGCGGTCGGTTCCTCGACGGTCACGGTTTGAAAGCGTCGGGTCAAAGCCGCATCTTTTTCAAAATGTTTTTTATACTCTTCAAGGGTGGTGGCGCCGATGACCTGCATCTGCCCGCGTGAAAGCGCCGGTTTCATCATGTTGGCGGCATCAAGGGAGCCTTCCGCCGAACCGGCGCCGATTAGCGTGTGCAATTCGTCGATAAAGAGGATAATGTCCTTGTCGGCTGTGACTTCGTCCATGACGCCTTTTAGCCGTTCTTCAAATTCACCGCGATATTTTGCCCCGGCGACGAGATTGGCCATTGAGAGGGAGACGATACGCTTTTTTTTCAGCGCCGCTCCCGCCGTTCCGTCCAAAATTTTGCCGGCTAAACCTTCGGCGATGGCCGTTTTGCCCACGCCGGGTTCGCCGATAAGCACGGGATTGTTTTTGGTGCGGCGGGATAAAATCTGTATAACGCGGGCGATTTCTTTTTCGCGGCCTACGGTGGGGTCAATCTGTCCGGATTTAACTAATTGCATGAGGTCTTGGCCGAAGTGGTCGAGGTAAGGCGTCTTTGATTGGGCTTTGTTGTCGGTGTCGGT
>CAJORE010000325.1 GCA_905236595.1 uncultured Selenomonadaceae bacterium
CACTACGCTTCGTCGTCATTCCTTGTCTGCCGAAAAAATCCCTCGGCAATGGCACGAACTCATTTATGCAGTGTTTCCTTAGTTTTGGCGATAATTACACACAAAAAACTCCTCCGAAGGCGGAGGAGTTTTTTGTGCGGCTGTTTGGCGCGGCAAACCGTATACAGCTTGGCATTATTTTATGACCATTACCGGTATTTGCGATTCTTCGACGACCTTTTGGCTCACGCTGCCGATGAGCGCACCCTTGAATAGCCCTAAGCCCCGCGAACCCATTATGATTATGTCGCTTTTTTCCTGAGCCGCCACGCGGAGAATCGCTTTGTGGATACTGCCGGTTTCAACGTGTTTTGCCGCCATTATGTCTTCGGGGATTTTTTCCCAAATGCGATCAAAAACGATGTGGCTGGGAATATCTTTGTTGATACTGCTTGCCACATAGACAAAATCCAAAGACGCTTTGCATTTCTGAGCGAAAAAGATAGCTTCGTCTACCGCTTTGCAACCGTTCACCGAACCGTCGACGGGAACCAAAATTTTGTTTATCTTGCCCATGTCAAGCATACCTCTCTTTTGTTTCCTATAGTAAATGAAAAACAAAATGTTCCGCAGTTTTGTTTTCGCCGCTCTTTGAGCCGGGCACCCAACACGCAAAACTTTAATGCGTTTGCCGTATATGTACGGGGAACATCCGAGAACTCATTATCATTATCTCATTCTCATGGGGCGTTCGTTTCGACGCGTGCGGCATAAAATCCTGCCGAAAGCCGAGCAATTATGACGATTTGCCGCTCATTTCGCGGCTTTTGGCTGTTGCCGCCAAAACCGCTTCAATCAGGGCGCTTCTAAAACCATGCGCTTCCAAAGCGCGTACGCCGGCGATCGTTGTCCCGCCGGGACTGGTCACTTGATCGCGTAATATATCGGGGTGCTTGTTGGTATCAAGTACCATTTTCGCGGCGCCCAACATTGTTTGCGCCGCCATGGTAAGCGCCGTTTGGCGCGGCAAACCGGCGGCCACGCCGCCGTCTGTCAAAGCGTCGATGGCAAGAAACATAAACGCCGGACCAGAACCGGACAGGCCGGTTGCGGCATCCAACAAATTTTCCGTTACTGCTGTCGTTCGACCGACGGCGCCGAAAATTTCTTCGATGACTGCGGCGTGCTTGGCAACGGCGTTTTTTCCCAGAGCGTATGCGGCCATACCGGCGCCAACGGCTTGCGGCGTGTTTGGCATAACGCGAACGCAAGGGTTGGCGGAAAAGATTCGCTCAATATCGTTTAGGGAAATGCCGGCCATTACCGAAACAATCAGCGTTTTGTGATTCGCGGCGGCATTATCCCGCATGGCTGACAGGGCATCTTTTGGTTTTACGGCAAAAAACAAGACATCGACGGAAGGTAAAAATTTTCCTGCGCCGACCGCCGCGTCTATGCCGTACTTGTTGTGTAAAAATTCGGCGCGGGATGTTTTGTGGTCGGATACGAAAATATTTTTTGCGGGCAACAGTTTGTCGGCTATGCCCGCCAATAGCGATTCCGTCAGAGCGCCGCCGCCGATAAAGCCGATTTTTGTGTTGTTGTTCATGAGTGTTGCTCCTTAAATTTTGCTTCGCTCCACTCGGCCAAGCGGCGAATTTCTTTCTCGGCTTCTTCGTGACGTTTCATCAATTCGGCAAGCCGCAAATCATCGGGAGCGGTGTTCTTTTGTTTGGCATTTTGCCATTCCGTTACCAGCAAAAATTCGCTGTCGTAAAATTCTTCGTAAATTTTGGCCGTTTCTTCCGCGCCTTTTATTATGCGTGTCGGTTCAAGCGCACCTTCGTTCAGTTTGGCAAGCAAGAACAAATAGCGTTTTAAGACGGCAACATCGGCGTTTTGCGGGGCGGTTTTAAGACCGCTTTGTCCTCGCGCCGCTTCCAACTTCGCAAAAGGATTTTCCCGCTCGATATATTTTTTTACCGCATCTTTATTTTGGGTCACTTTAGCGTAATCAATCACCGTTACTTTGTCTTGCGTGACGGTGCTTGAAATTTTTGCCGAACCGTCTTCGTTGGCGGCGTCGCCGCCTTCGTCTTTGGACGGTGTTGTTTCGGCGGCAACGACGGCGGCAGAGTCATTCGTTTTATTTGTATCGCCGCCGACCATGTTTAGCGCCAAAGCGCCGCTACCTAAAAGCATAAACGTTGCCGCACCGATTCCGGCTGGTTTGGCGTATTTCGGCAACCTTTTGCGAAAGGCAATGGAAGCTATGCCGCTTGCCGCACCCAAAAAAACAAATCCGAGTCCCGCCGCCAAGTATAACATGGGATTTGTTTTTCCTCTCCCGGAAACATCGGCGCCGGTCAGCGTCGTGCTACTCGCCGTGAAGTTGGCGGCCGGGACGTTTGAAGACGAGTTGCCGCCGTCATTTAGATTGACGGCTTGATAAGAAAGACAGCCGGGAATAAGCGCCAGCAGGATGAACATTATTACGGCAAATCCGTCGGCTTTTGTGCGCTTGGAGCGAACCGAAGAATGTGTTTCGGCGGCTGTTTTTGCTTGCCATTCTTCTTCGGGCATTTGCCATTCTTGATAGGATATTATTGCTCGATACAGGCACCACAGAGCCATGGCGCCCAAGAGGAACGCGAACAACCAAAAAAGATAGTCGCCCAAAAGAAATATGACAAGTAAGCCTGCCAGGGCGACAACCGTATATTTCATAGTCTCCTCCCATTTGTGCAGTCGAAAAAGTGTTATTTAGGTGACATCTAAAAAACATTCTATCCATCGCCTTTATCCGCATCTTCGGGAAAAAGGCGATGGATAAGCAACTTCTTAGAGATGCCTTTTATTGCTGACCATGTGCATTTTACGGTGAACGCAAAAATAAATGCCGGTTAA
>CAJORE010000326.1 GCA_905236595.1 uncultured Selenomonadaceae bacterium
GAACGAATTGTCGGCAAACGGCATTGCCGAAATTTGCGACGGCGCAGATATGGAAAGCGTGCTTAACAATGCGGAAACACAACTTTCATACCGAACCAAAGAATTTTTGAAAACACAAAGTGCGAAAATCGGTTCGTCGTGGATTGACAGCATTGCCGACGGTTTCAAGGACAAGGGACGCGGACGGGGGCGCACGGCGAAAAACCGTGCCATAAAAAGTTTGTCCGCCGGCATAAAATTTCATCTTGCCAAAGAGATAAGCAGCAACATTGACGAGCTTTGGCGCGGCAACAAGGATTTGCCAACCGCCTTGAAGGATATTGCCATAAATGTCGGCGAGGGAGCGGCGATTGATTTTGCCGAGAAAAAATGTGTGGAATATGCCGACGATATTCTAAAAACCGCCACCAAGAAAGCCGAAAAAACCCTGCTACCCATGATTGGCGACAAGGCACTTCGAGGGACGGCCAAAAAGGGCTTGAAAAAAATCGGCTCGGTGGGGGAAATAATGAACACCGCGCAGGATATTAAGGCTATCGGCAATATCGTCAATAATTTTTTGGACGGAAAAATCGACCGTGCCGAACTTATGCAAGTCGTTACCGATAAAGTGGCCGACGCGACGTCCAAGTATTTGGAAAAAATTGCCACGGGAGCGGCGACAGCTTTTGGGGCAGGTCCTGTCGCGCCGGTTATCGGCTATCTTGCCGGTTATGTTGCCGGGCAACTCATAAGAGGAGCGATTGCGCCGTTCATAAATGCCGCACGACGCGCCAAGTACGCCCAAGAGCGTTATGAAGTTATTCATGAATTGAGCGAAAAATCCATAAAACAAATGCGCGAGCAACGCCGTTTGTTTGAAGAGCGCGTCACCGAATTGTTGGGCAATCGACAAACCGTAATAAATGACGCTTTTTCGCAACTTGACGCGGCTATCGTCGGCAACGATGTCAACAAAGCAGCGGCGGCGTTGAACAATATTTCCCGCGAATTCGGCGGCGAAAACAAATTGACAACTTTTGAAGAATTTGACGATTTTGTGCTTAACGGCGATAAAGAACTTGTTTGGTAAAAGGGAGAAGATATTATGATACCGGTACTTTTGGGTGCGGCGGCACTTTGGGGAATAAGCAACGTGGCAGAAGCCGAAGAAAACGCCAACCGAGCCAACCGCATTAACAAAGAAGCGGCGGCGCTGGCAAGCGAATCAAAGAACAAGGTAACGGCAAAGCATGACAACATGATGCAAACCCTTGACGATTTGGGCAAAACCAAACGGAAAACCAGCGTAGCCATAGGCATCGTAGGCGATACGATTGAGCAAATAACCAAAAAAATCCGCATGGAGCGCAACACCAAGGCACTGCGCGAATTGGAAGAGGCGGGCATATACGAAAATTTGTTGGTTCAAATGCGGGAATTGTCGGAACAGGCACATAATATCTCCATTGCCGCCGGAAAAGAAATCGACGCATCGGAAAACGAAAACGCCGTCTGCGTATTCGGCGCGTTGGGCGGCGCGGCATTGGGGTTCGGCGCGGTTGCCATTCCCGCCATGTTTTTGTACAGTTTCATAAAATCGGACGAGGCCAAAGCCGCTTATTACGAGGCAGAAACACGCATGGACGAGGCGCGGGTCTATGCGGAGCGTTGCAACAATATGTGTTCGCTGTTTACGGCAATTTCGGCGCGCGGGCAACAAATAGACAATTTGTTGGGCGGTCTGAACAGATATTTCGTTCCCGCCGCAGATAACTTGATAGACGTGACAAACACCTACGGGACGGACTACAAAAACTATTCTACCGAAGCAAAAATGACCATGTTCTACTCGTTTCAGTTGGCGCAAACCGTAAAGAGAATCGTAGAGACTTCCATGTTCAACGAGGACGGCGTAATCAACGTGGATATGGACAAGGTTTTGGACGAAGGGCAGCGGACGCTTAAACTGATTGAAGCATAGGCGGTGATGATACTTGGATATTAACAAAATGCAGGGACTTATTAAGGGCATAAAACAAATCCGCGAAGGGGAAAATGCCAACGGTGTGTCCCAAGAGGAAGCCGCAGACTTTAACGGTAAAGGGATTTATGAATACAATTCGCAAAATTACGGCAAAGCGTTTGAATTGTTTCTAAAATCAGCCGAAGGCGGTTGGTCATGGGGAATGTATAATGTCGGGACGTGCTATCGCGACGGGGAAGGAACGCTCAAAGACTTAAAAAAAGCCTTTTACTGGATAAAAAAAGCCGCGCAAGAAGGTATCGTCGATGCTATGTTTGAAACGGGCAAGATGTACTATCGTGGCGAAGGCACGGAAAAGGACACTGTGCAATCTTTTGCATGGTGCAAAAAGGC
>CAJORE010000327.1 GCA_905236595.1 uncultured Selenomonadaceae bacterium
CGTCAAAAATCTTCGCGCATATTCGCTTTGCACCCAATGCTCGACACGCCTGTTGCCTGCCCCCCCCCATAAATACAGCCCCGCCAGCGGTCTTATGTCGAAGAGACTTTGTGTTTGGGCAAATTGAAGTTGTACGCCAAAAGTTGCCGCCCAGTTATCCACGCTTAACCACCACAGAATAATTCGCGCCTGTTTGTAAAGCAACAGAGCGTTGGTGAAGGATTCGGGGACTATGACAATATTGTCGGCGGTATCGTCGATGTTTTTGACAACGGGGATATTGTACTTTAGGTACTCGTCATTAACGGGATTTTTACCGTCGGTTATGTTGTAGTAGCACATGGCCGTATTGATGCCGCGTTCCACTAAATTGGCGGCCAGCTGGTGCAATAAGGTCGGCCCGCCGGTATGAATATGTGCAATGCAAAGGACGTAAACTTTTGTGTTGGGAAATATTTTCACAGCGACAACCTTTCATTAACTAAGGGCGTGTCCCTTCACCTTGTTTATTGACGAAGGAACACGCCGCCTTAAATTTGTTCTTTAATTATCGTCGCAACCGTTATGTGCCGGTTATGAAAACAGGCGCATGGCCGTCAAGTAATTTTTGTCATTCTTTGCCGACTATTGCTTTGCGACACAAATCGACGGGAATAATCGTAAACGCCATGGCGATGACGAAGAGCCATTCGCTGCCCGTCAGCCCGTAACAACGAAGTATTACGTCGCCAAAGTACGTCATGACAATCTGCACGATGACGATTAAGCCCATTACGCGCAGGAAACCGGTATTGCCGCCGATATTGTCAAACAGGTTCATACGTTCCGTACGCGCATTAAATGCGTTAAACACCGCCATGAAGATGAAGAAGGCGAAAAAGCCCGTAAGAAGATATGATTCGCCGCCGACGCCTTCCGGACGGAAGAAGCCCTTCGTCCAATCGGTGAGGATAAACACCATGGACAACAGGAATGACCACACCGCGCCCGTGCCGATTGCCGAATACATATATTTGCTGATGATGTGTTCGTCGCGGGTTTTCGGTTTTTCTTGCATATAACGGGAAAGCGCCGGTTCACCGCCGAACGCCAATGCCGCCAAGGTGTCCATGACGAGATTGACCCACAAAATTTGCGTGATGGACAGGGGATGCTCGATGCCCAAAAGCGGGGCGGCAAAGGAAATTAGCACCGCGCCGACGTTTATGGTGAGCTGGAAGATGATGAATTTTCGTATGCTGTTGAAGATCGTGCGACCGTAAAGAATCGCCCGTTCAATGGAATGGAAGTTGTCGTCCAAAATGACGATTTCACTCGCTTCTTTGGCAACTTCCGTGCCGCCGCCCATGGCAAAGCCGACGTCGGCGCGCTTTAGGGCCGGCGAATCGTTGACGCCGTCGCCCGTCATGCCGACCACCAAGTTTAATTCTTGCGCCAAACGCACGAGACGGCTCTTGTCGCTCGGCAAAGCGCGGGCGACGACGCGCAAATTTTTGAGGTTCGCTTTTACCTCTTCGTCGCTCTTTTCGCCAAGCTCCGCACTCGTCCAAATGATGTCGGTGTCTTTGGTCAAAAGACCCGCTTCTTTGGCAATGGCCGCCGCCGTATCTTGACGGTCGCCGGTAATCATGACGACTTGTACGCCCGCCGCATGGACTTCGGCGATGGCATCAATGGATTCGGGGCGCACTTCGTCGCGAATTCCGACCACGCCGACGAAAATTAAATCGTTTTCGGGTAATTCGTCCTTCGCCGTGCCTTCAAAAGTGGCCAATGCCAAGACGCGAATTGCCCGCGCCGCCAAGGCATCAATCTCGTTGGTGATGGGCGCGGTATCGGACAACGGTTGTTTTTGGCCGTTGTTATCGTAATAATAGCCGCACCGCGACAACAGTTTTTCCGGCGCACCTTTGACAAGGGTCAGATTATAATCGCCTTCGACTTGCGCCAGGGAATATTTGTTTTTGCTGTTAAAAGGCAACGAATCCGTTATTTTGACGTTCAATTCGCGGCTCATGCCGGCGGTGAAACCGAAAATGGCGCGTTCCGTAGCGTTGCCGCCGACGGCAACACCGTCCGAAATGACCGCTCCCGTGTTGTAGCGAACGGACAGATTGACAAGCTCCTGCATTTTTGCGGACAATTCACCGTAAGCGGCGACTTTATGTCCCACGCCGTCAACGAAGGCGACGGCTTCAAGCTGGCCTTTCGTTATCGTCCCCGTTTTGTCGGAGAACAAAATATTTAAGCTGCCCGCCGTTTCGATGCCGGAAATCTTGCGGACGAGAACGTTGTCTTTTAACATCTTGCCCATATTTTGCGCCGATACGATGGCAATCATGAGGGGCAAGCCTTCCGGCACAGCCATGACGATGATAATGACGGCGAGCATAACGGCATCGACCGCCGTCGTGCCGAGATTCATCCAATCGGAACAATATTCGGCGATGAGCGCTCCGTCAAAATTGTTGTGAATGACGATGCGTTGGAACATAAATGCTACGGCGATGGCGATGCCGCCGATGTAACCGAACTTGCTTATTTGATCCGCCAAGTCGGACAGTTTTAATTTCAACGGCGTGTCGCGATCTTCGTCCGTCTGGAGTTCGCCGGCGATGCCGCCGTAAACCGTTTTGTCGCCGACGGTCGTCACGCAAAACGTCGCGCTGCCGTCCACAATGACCGAACCGCGAAAAACTTTGTGGGCGTTCAAAAAGTCTTTGCTTTCGGCGGAGGCGGTGTCGTTGGCGTCGGTGGGTGTTTTCGTCGCTTCTTTGGCTTCGCCGTTCAATACGGATTGATCGACCTGTACCGTTCCGTCAACGATTATGCCGTCGGCGGGAACCTTGTCACCCAACTGCAAAAGAACGTAGTCGCCGACGACAATATCGTCAATGGAAATCTCCGTCAACGATTCGTTGCGATAGACTTTGCATTTTATGAGCGATGCTTCCTCTTGCAATTTTTTGAAGGCGTTTTCGTTTTGATATTCCGAATACGTTGAGACGAAGGTTGCCAAAACGACGGCCAAGGCAATGCCCACCGATTCGTACCATTCGGCCTTGCCCATTAAGGCGAAGGCTACATTGAGGACGAGCGCAAAACACAAAATTTTTATAATCGGGTCTTCAAAATTGCCGATTAACTTTTCCCAAAAAGTTTCGGAGGATTGTTCCGTAATGGAGTTACTGCCGTGTTGTTGTCGCGAAGCGGTGACTTCGGCATCCGTTAAACCTTTTATTTGCAAAATGATTTCACTCCTTACACGTCAAGGTGCAAAAAAAACATTTTCCTATGATACTCAAAAGCTTGGACATTGTCAAATTTTCGTC
>CAJORE010000328.1 GCA_905236595.1 uncultured Selenomonadaceae bacterium
TGGTGCTACGCTGAGGAGGAATGACGCAGTATGCCGGAAAAAGACCCGGCAAGGGTGCGGACGAATTATGCAGTATTTCCTTAATCGAAGAAAACGCCGGTCTTTGCTGTGAGGAGTCGTTGTTATGCGTTGCCCCTATTGTAAGGAAGAAGACAGCCGTGTAATAGATTCGCGTTCGGCCGACGACGGGCGAGCCATTCGTCGCCGTCGCGAGTGCGTCGCTTGCGGCAAACGCTTCACGACTTATGAGGCGGTGGAGTCTGTGCCGCTGATTGTTGTGAAAAATGACGGGGCGCGTGAACCTTTTCAACGGGAAAAAATATTGAAAGGGTTGGTTCATGCTTTCAACAAGCGGGACGTTTCCGTCGAAAAAATCAATGAATTGGCGAGGCTTGCGGAGTTTGAAGTGCGCGGGCTAATGGAGCGCGAGATAAAAAGCCGTGTCATCGGCGAAATCGTCATGAACAAGTTGAAGGATTTTGACGAGGTTGCCTATATTCGTTTTGCTTCGGTTTATCGCAAATTTGCCGATGTGGAAGGTTATATTACGGAGTTGCGCGCTTTGCGCGGGGCAAAAATAACCGATGCTATAGCGGTGATTAAACAAAAGCCGTCGGATGCCTCCAAGGAAAGTATGGCTTCAGTCAAAAGGAGTATACCAATGCAAACAGAAGGGAAAAAACAACGTGCGCTTTTTTCTTTTGAGATTTTTCCGCCCAAAAGGGAAATGCCCTTGGATACGGTTTATGACACGTTGAACGAGCTTACCGATCTTAAGCCTGATTTTATCAGCGTAACCTGCGGCGCCGGCGGTTCTTTGGCCGGTGGCGGTTCACGCACGGTACGGCTTGCGCGTGACATAAAGGAGAAATATCATCGTGAAGGCGTGGCGCATATGCCATGCATCAATTTTACGCGCAACGACGTCGAAAATATGCTTGGCGAACTAACCGATAGCGGCATCAATAAGATTTTGGCGTTGAGGGGCGATCGTACGGAAGGCGTGCCTCCGCGAGAAGATTTTCGCCATGCCGCCGACCTTATTTCTTTTGTGCGCGAAAAAACGGGCGATAAGTTTTATATTTTTGCCGCCTGTTATCCCGAAGGGCATATTGAAGCGCCCGATCTCGACACGGATATACGATACTTGAAAGACAAGGTCGATGCCGGAGCCAATCATTTGTTGTCGCAACTTTTCTTTGACAACGATTATTTTTATAATTTCCTTGACAAAGCGCGGAAAATCGGCATAAATGTCCCGATTGAAGCGGGCATTATGCCGGTTACCAATAAAAAGCAAATTGAGCGCATGGTCATGTTGTGCGGTGCGACGTTGCCCCGCAAATTCCAACGTGTTTTGGCAAAGTACGAAAACGATCCCGAGGCGCTTAAAGATGCCGGTATCGCGTTTGCCGTCGATCAGATTATCGATCTTTTGGGCAGCGGCGTCGATGGTGTGCATCTTTACACGATGAACAATCCGTACATCGCCCGTAAAATAAGCGAAACGGTCGGCAAATTGCTTTAAGGAAACGCGACGTCTCAACGGTGTTGTCATCAAAACACGCGCTCAAAAAAACGCCCTTTGGAGGGCGTTTTTTTTTGAGCGCGTGTTTTGCGGGCAATCGGCAAAGTTTGCAAGGTTAGACGTTGTCTTTTTCGCGTTTTGTTGCCGCCGCCAGTTTGACGTAATATTTTTCGGGTAAGCGAACGACTTTGCCGGTTGCCATGCTTGTGAACACGTTTTGGCTGTGGCCGGTTACCAAGAGTAGTCCGTCTTTTTCGCGCAAAATGCGATAACTGAATGTCATCTTGGCTTTGGTAAGTTCGTTGGCCGTCGTTTCGATTAAGAGCTCGTCGTCGAATTTGCCCGAAGCATGATAGCGGGCGTCAATGTTTGTTATGGGGAACACAAAGCCGTCTGCCATGAGGTCGTTTAAGGTTATGCCGATTTGTCGCAGGTATTCGACGCGGCCGATTTCAAACCACCGAATATAATTGGCATGGTGAACGACGGCCATGGCGTCCGTATCATAAAAATTGACGCGGTGTTTTACCGTTATTGCCAATGCGGTATCCTCCGATTTAGCGTATAGCAAACGCATTAAA
>CAJORE010000329.1 GCA_905236595.1 uncultured Selenomonadaceae bacterium
AGTGGTGCTACGCTGAGGAGGAATGACGCAGTATGCCGGAAAAAGACCCGGCAAGGGTGCGGACGAATTATGCAGTATTTCCCTAATTTTTGGTTAAGTTTACGTTGTCTATTTCCCGGCCATCCGGCAGGAAACATTTTATGGCAAGTTTGTCTTTGTCTGCGTCCAATGTTAAGTAGTTATCGGTTTCCGGTTGGGGGGCGATTTTTTCATCAAGGGCGTGATCAATCCATAGCCCGGGATAGCGGACATTGCCTGCAATTCCCGTAAGAATATACAACGGCCCTTTGGCAGAGCGGTGAAAAGAAAAAATGTGGCCGCGGTTGCGATATGTATGCAAATGCGCCGTAAACACCACATCGAAGCCCAATTCGTCAAACAGCGGCATGAAAGAGGTGCCGACGTCGGTGAAGCCTTCGGTTCGTTCGGGCAAATTATGAATACGATATTGTAAAACATCTTTATGAAGAAGGGCTATTTTCCATTTTTGGCGGTTGTGTGTAGCGTCGTCACGCAACCATTCGATTTGTTCCGCTAAAAGTCCGGTTTGGAATTTGTCGGTTTCCTCCCATTGGGTGTTGATTACGGCAAAATGAACGGAGCCGTAATCGAAAGAATAGTAATAACGGTTAAAGGCCGTACTGCCGTTTTCGGGTACGACGAAATATTTAAGATAGGCTATGGGCAGACGCACTTGCCATTGGCGGCTGTATGTTTCATGGTTGCCCATTACGGGAACGAAGGGAATATCGGGGGCAAATGTTTCGACGGCGCGAAACCATGCCCGCCATTGGCCGGTATCTTCACCGTTATCGACAATATCGCCCATATTGACGAAAAAAGCGGCGTCGGGGTGGCGGCTATAGGCATCCTGTGCCAACTTTGCCCATTCGCCGTAATCGCTCGATTGGGAATCGGGGAATATCAGGCAACGGAAAGGGGCGGCGGTGTCGGCGGTTTGCATACGGTGCCATCCGCTTGTTCCGCCTTCAAAGACAAGGCGATAATCGTAGCTTGTCCCCGGAACAAGATTGGTTAAATGCGCGACATATTGCCGGTTTGTTTCGCCGTCGTCAAAAAAGGAATCGTCGGCGGCCTTAACCGCAGTAACCTTTGCTTGCCCCGTCGGGCGATATTCGACGGAAATATCGGTAAGTTTGTTTTCCGTTTGCCACATTAGGGTACGCGATGTCGAGGGATCGGCGGTGATTATTTGGCGCAAATATCGGGGATTTAACGTGTCGGTGAAGTCGCGGTTTGCGGTTGCGGCATCTTCCAAGCGATAATTGCGAGCCAAAAACGCGCCGCCGCTCAATAAAACGCCGCCGCCCACGAGAGCTTTCAGAAAATTGCGGCGCGTCGTATGCTTGTTTAACAGATTGTTGTCCATTCTTAAACGTCCGTTATACGCCGTAAATGCCGACGTTTCCGCCGCCGTTGTCGGTAAGCCGCCACCGACTGCCGTCGACAAGCTCAAAATCGTTGAGGGCGTTTTCCGACCAGCCGTTGACGGTAATACTGCGTCCGTCGCCCATGTCGGCGCGCAAGTTGCCGTTTGTAAAGTTTATGCCGGTAAAATCGACTTGGGCGGTGAAAATCAAACGGTCGGCGGAATCGCCGCCGGTAATGACATCGTGTCCCAAACTGCCGTCAACGAGGAAAATGTCCGTGTTCGCTCCGCCAACCAAGGTGTCGCTGCCGCCGTTGCCGCCCCACAAGGTATCGGTGCCGTTGCCGCTTATTATGACGTTGTCGCTTGCCGTGCCGGATAAGCGGACGTTTCCGGTTGTCGCGGCGGCGTTGATGTTTTGTATCGGCGAAGCGTAGACCGTCCCCGAACTGCCGTCGAGCCAAATATTCTGTTCGCCGCCGTTTTCCATGACGAGAGTCGACACATCGTCGCTGTAATGGAGCAGACTTGTTTCAAAGAAGTTACTGCCGGCCGCCGGTGAATTGCCGTTTTTGAAGAGATAGCGCAACGCTATGTAGCCCGCCGCATAGACATCAACGGAGTTTTCGGCGTCGCGGGCAACGTTTAGCGCCGAACTTGACGAGGCAACGGACAAAATCGTGTCGCGGCGCTCGTCGTCAATGCCGTGTACCACTTCGGCGGCGCCTTCCTTGAACCAAGTCGGCATATTGATGAATGTGCCGATGTTCGCGCCCATGACGGCGTGCGTCAATTCGTGGGCGATAATGCGGTCGTAGTAATAATCGTAGCCTTCTATTTTGCCGTCGGTGTACTCGGAAATCATGCTCGTGTAGTTTTCGTTTATGAACATACTGCGGTATGTTCCAAGTGACGGCGTGGAAACATAAGCCAAGACACTTTCGTCGTTGTTGTAGAAATTTACGGCCAATGTTTGACTGCTGCCGGTGGTCCCAAAGCCAAGGCCGAAGGCTTCGTAAATTGTGTTCAGCCCCGCCGTCAGCCAACTGCCGTTTAGAGCCGCGACAACTTCCGTGCGGTTGGCCGCCGCCGTCGAGTGATAACGGCCATAGGGCGAAAGCGTGTTTGATGTGTTGTTCCAAACCACCGTCACATTGCCGCCGTTTGAAGTTATCGTTGATGTGGAAGAGGCCGGAGAAGCATTGGTCAGCCCCGTTTCGTCCACAACGGAAGTCGCCGTCTTTATCGTCGTTCCGCCGGCGTCGGCGCCGGATATGGCTCCGGTGTCGTCGTTGTTGAGATTTATTCCGCAGGAGTAATCCAAGAAAAATTCCGTTGAAAAGCCGTGCATTTCCATGAAATGACGTTCAATGAGCATACTTTGCAACATATCGGCGGTACTGCTGAAAGAAGATGAGGCACGAACGGCGGCGTTGAGTGCCGTTTCGGCGTCGCCGTTGCCGTAATTTTTCAAATAGTTCATCAATGTTTGCGCTCTGGTCAACGCTTCCGACATGGTAATTCCTCCCTATTGGCAACGTTAATCGACGGGAATTTACCCGAAATTCTTTTGGCGACGGTTCGCGCTTATCGGGCGGGGAACGTTGGGCAATCGCCATGAATTTGTGTAAAAAATCCCTGTGTGTTATATCGAAAAATTTTTGTGGTTTCTTAAGGGGTTTTTCCGGCTTTTGGTTGGAAATTATCGGCAAACTGTGTTATAATACCTCCGTTTTTTTGTAATAATGGAAAACTCTAAAAAACTGATTCTTTCTCGCCTTTTTTTGGTCGAAGGAACGAAAAAGGCGGGGGATAAGCAGTTTTTGGAGATGCCCTAATGTTTGAGGTGAAGTTTATGGGACATCCGGTAACTACAAATCCTTTTATCATCATGTTGATCAACATGACGGTGGTGTTTATCGTGTTGGTCGTCCTGATGTACGTCATTAAACTAATTCATTATGTCGATCCGACCAAACCGAAGGAACAGCCGGTGGCCGAAACGGCTCCGGCAAAAGAGGCAACGCCCGCCCCGGTCAAGGAGGAAGAAATTCCCGTCGGCATTCCCGACGAGGTAATCGCGGCTATTGCGGCGGCGCTTGCGGCCATGGGAACCAGCGGCGAGATTCGTGCCGTTCGCCCCGTTGATCGGCAAGGTTGGAAAGTGTCGGGACGCATGAATGCGTTTAATCGCGGCTAAGGAAGGAGACGACTATGGAATTTTTTAATGCTTTTGCGGTATCCTTGCAGTCCGTGTGGTTTGACAGCGGCTTTTCCGCTTTCACCGTCGGCAACGGCATCATGATTGCCGTCGGTTTGCTCCTTTTGTATCTCGCTTTCGTCAAGGAATTTGAACCCTTGCTCTTAGGACCCATAGCCTTTGGCTGTATTCTCGCCAATTTCCCGCGCACGGGCTTTTTTGACGAAATGGGACTTATGATGGCGATTCATTACGGTATTGCCAACGAAATTTTCCCGCCGCTTATCTTCTTGGGTATCGGCGCCATGACGGATTTCGGGCCGTTGCTGGCGCGGCCGTCAACGCTTCTTTTGGGTGCGGCGGCGCAATTCGGGGTGTTCATCTCCCTGGCGGGAGCCATGCTCTTGGGCTTTACGGTGCAGGAGGCGGCGGCTATCGGCATCATCGGCGGTGCGGACGGTCCGACGGCCATTTATCTTTCGATTAAGCTTGCGCCGCATCTTTTGGGCGCCATTGCCGTGGCGGCGTACAGCTATATGTCCTTGGTGCCGCTCATTCAGCCGCCCGTCATGAAGCTTATGACGTCGCAGGAAGAGCGCGAGATTACCATGGAACAGCTCCGTCCCGTTACGAAATTTGAGCGGGTCATGTTCCCCATTGTGGCGACAATCTTCATCAGTTTGCTGTTGCCGCCCATTGCGGCGTTGCTTGGTTGCCTTATGCTCGGCAATTTGTTCCGTGAGAGCGGCGTCACCGATCGTTTGTCCGATACGGCGCAAAACTCGTTGTGCAACATCGTGACGATTTTCCTTGCCACCGGTACGGGCATGACCATGAGCGCGGAAAGCTTCCTCGTCAAAGAGACGCTTCTTATCATCTGCTTAGGCTTGGTTGCCTTTATGGGCGGCACGGCGGCCGGATTGGTGTTCGGCAAAATCATGTGCCGCATGACGGGCGGCAAAGTGAACCCCTTAATCGGGTCGGCGGGCGTTTCCGCCGTGCCGATGGCGGGTCGTGTCAGTCAGTTGGTCGGTTCGCGTGCCAAACCGGGCAACTACCTTTTGATGCACGCCATGGGGCCGAACGTCGCCGGTGTTATCGGTACGGCGGTGGCGGCAGGTACGATGCTGGCGATGCTGAAATAACATCAACCCGTTGCTTTTTGGCAAAACTCCCGCCCGTAGCGGCGGGAGTTTTTGAATTTTCGGCGGCTCGTTGACGATAATTTTTGCGTTCACCGTAAAATCAACAGGAGATAATTTTCATGCTTACTTTGACAAACTCGGCGGCCGCCTTTGCCGCCGCCAAACAGCTTTTTCCCGGCGGGGTCAACAGTCCCGTGCGTTCCTTCGGCAGTGTCGGCGGAACACCGCCTTTTATTGCCCGTGCCGACGGCAGCCGGATATTTGATATTGACGGCAATGAATACATTGATTATGTCGGCTCCTGGGGTCCGATGATTTTCGGCCACGCTCCGAAAGAAGTCGTTGACGCCGTGACTGAAGCGGCGAAAAACGGCACAAGTTACGGTGCGCCGACGCTTCTTGAAAGCCGTCTCGCCGCGCTTATTCAAAAGGCGTACCCTTCCATGGAAATGATGCGCATGGTCAATTCCGGTACGGAGGCGACCATGAGCGCTTTGCGTTTGGCGCGTGGCTATACGGGACGCAACAAAATCGTAAAATTTATCGGTTGTTATCATGGTCACAGCGATTCGCTGCTGGTGAGCGCCGGGTCGGGGGCGGCGACTTTCGGTATGCCAAGTTCGCCGGGCGTCACGAAAAACACCGCCGCCGACACTATTGCCGTACCGTATAATGATGTTGCGGCCATTGAGGAAGTTTTTGCCAAGTGGGGCGAAGATGTTGCCGCCGTCATTGTCGAGCCGGTGGCGGGTAATATGGGGCTTGTGCTACCAAAGGACGGTTATTTGCAAAAATTGCGCGATCTTACCGCCAAAAACGGCACGGTGCTTATTTTCGACGAAGTTATGTGCGGTTTTCGCGTTGCCGTGGGGGGCGCTCAGGAAGCGTACGGCATTACGCCGGATTTGACCTGCCTCGGCAAAGTGGTGGGCGGCGGCCTGCCCTGTGCGGTGTACGGCGGGCGGCGCGAGATTATGGAGTGCGTCTCTCCGGCGGGCAAAGTTTACCAGGCGGGGACGCTCTCCGGCAATCCCATCGCTATGGCGGCGGGCATTGCGGTGCTGACCAAACTTATCGGGAATGCCGATGGCGTTGATTATGCCCGTAAACTGCAAAGGCAGACGGAAAAACTGGTCGGCGGTTTGAAGGAATTGGCCGATGCCGTCGGGATTCCCGTGCAAGCGCATAAAGCCGGGTCAATGTTTTGCCTGTTTTTCGCGGCGCATAAAGTCGAAAATTATGATGATGTTTCCGCTTGTGATTTTGCGTTGTTTACGAAATATTTTCGCGGTATGTTGGCAGAGGGCATTTACCTTGCCCCGTCGCAGTACGAAACGCTCTTTATGTCCGCCGCGCACACCGACGGGGATATTGACCGTACCCTTACTGCGGCCAAGAAAGTTTTTGAATCTTTATAAAGGAGCAATGCAATGTTTATCCTGGCATCAAAATCACCGCGCCGCACGGAGCTTTTGCAGACGGCCAAATGCCGATTCCGCACCGAACCGGGCGACGCCGAAGAATTTGCCGGCGATGCCGATCCGATAGAAATAGCCGTTGCCAATGCGCGGCTTAAGGCAACGGCGGTGGCGCAAAAATTTCCCGGCGAATTTGTCTTGGGGGCGGATACCATTGTCGCCCTTGACGGACACATCCACTATAAGCCCCGGGACGAAACCGACGCCCGCCGTATGCTTCGTACCCTTGCCGGGCGCACTCACGAAGTTATAACGGGCATCGCCTTCGTGAAAGATGACGAATGTTTTACTCACGCCGAAGTGACCTGCGTTACCTTTGACGAAATGACGGATGAGGAAATCGCCGCCTATGTCGCCGGGGGCGAACCGATGGATAAGTCCGGCTCCTACGCTTTGCAAGGCGGCGCCGGAATTTTCATCAAAAAAATCGACGGCTCTTATTCCAATGTGGTGGGCTTGCCGCTTAACGCGGTGAAAAAGTTGGCGGCCAAGGCGGGAGTCGATTTATGGGGATAGCCGTGATTATTAACCCAAAATTAAATCTTTGGCTATTTAATTGCAATGGCCTCCCGTTGCCTGTATAATAGGCGGCAGATAACATCTTGAGAAAGGAGCAGAGGGAATGAAGGCTAAATTACCGGCGGTGACGGCTTTGTTGCGGACGGCGTTCATGGGGTTGGCCTTGACGGCGGCGGCCTTTTTTGTTGCGCCGCCATCGGTTTCGTTCGCCCAGGAAATAACCGAAGAATCCACCTATTCGACGGGGATGCAATGGTACATCACCAACTATGATGTTGAATATTATGTAAGCGACAAAACGCTGGCGGAAATTGTCACGATTAACGGACAGAAAAAGGTTTATTTCAAGCGCCCTGGGGATGTGTTCGTCACGGTGAAGAACCTTGGCGACGGTTCATTGTCGCATTACCTTATGCACATTATCGGCGATCCCGTGGACGAGACGGCGGTGGATCGCGGCACTTTTGCGCAGGAAGTGCTGGATTTGGTGAACAGCGAACGCCAAAAGGCCGGCGCCAAACCGCTTAAATTAAG
>CAJORE010000330.1 GCA_905236595.1 uncultured Selenomonadaceae bacterium
CATAGGAGACGAAAATGAATATCCATTGGGGAGTAAAAGTCGCGGCGGCGGCCTTGGTATTGGGGGCGGCAGCCTTTGGCGGCTATGATTATTACACCGAGCAAGAAGCACAAGAACAGGCGGCGGCGGCAATAACCGATACCGTCCCCGTCGTGCGCATGAACCTAAATTCCGTCGTGTCGGCGACGGGGACGATTCGTCCCATTGATTCCGTCGAGGTCAGCTCCAAAATAACGGCGCGCATAAAATCCGTACTCGTCGCCGAAAATGACGAAGTGACCGCCGGCCAAGTCGTCGCCACTCTCGACGGCAAGGACTACGAAGCCAAACGCGATCAAGGGCAGTTCCAAGTGACCAACACTTTGGCCAAGTACAATCGTACCAAATACCTTTATTCCATCGGCGCCAAGTCCAAAGAAGAGCTTGAGGACGCCGAATACGCTTACGACACGGCCAAATCCAACCTTGAAGTCACGGAAAGCGACTTAAACGAAACGGTCATCACCGCCCCCATAAGCGGCGTTGTCGTCGGCGAACCGAAAACAGCGGGGACAATGGCGGTGCAAGGCTCCGACAATCCGACGGTGATTATGCGCATCGCCGACTTGTCCAGCAAGCAAATTATGGCCAAAGTTGACGAGACGGACATCGGCAACGTGAAAATCGGGCAAGACGCCACCTTCACCGTAGACACTTACACCGACAAAGTATTCACCGCCCATGTGGCGAAAATTTCGCAGACGGACACGAGCAACTCTTGGAACATCAACAGTTCGTCCTCAAGTTCCTCCTCAAGTTCATCCTCGGCCAGCGTCATATACTACTATGTCACGTTGGACGTGGACGATCCCGAAAACCTGCTCCTGCCGGCCATGACGGCGCGGGTTGACATTAACACCGCCACGCGGCAAAACGTCTTAGCCATTCCCATTTCGACGCTAAAAACCGATACCCAAGGCTCCTACGTCGTTGTCGTAACCCCCGACGGACGGCAAGAGAACCGCTACATAAAAACGGGCATCTACAGCGACGAATATGTTGAAGTCGTAAGCGGGCTTGACGAAGGGGCAAACATTTCCAACGCCTACGCCTCACAAAAAGCGGAGGCACAAAAGAATGCTTCGTCAGGGCGGCGAGGCCCCGGCCCTTTTTAAGGAGACCCGCACAATGGCAAAAAGCACTGCGCCGTTAAACGCGGCCACAACCGCCACCATTAAATTGACGGGCATAAAAAAGCTCTACAAAATCGGCGATCAAGAAGTTGCGGCTTTGGCAGGCATTGATTTAGAGATTCATAAGGGCGAATTTGCCGCGCTGATGGGGCCGTCCGGCTCCGGCAAATCGACGCTCATGAACATTTTGGGCTGTCTTGACCGCCCCACCGTCGGCTCCTACAAGTTGGACGGGCAAGAAGTGGCGCATCTCTCCGACGATGCCTTGGCGGTGACGCGCAACAAAAAAATCGGCTTCGTTTTCCAAAACTTTAACCTGCTCTCGCGGATAACCGCTTTGGAAAACGTGGCGCTCCCGTTGGTCTACGCCGGAGTGAACCGCAAAGAACGCTTGGAGCGGGCGCGGCATTACCTTGATACGGTGGGTCTTGCCGACCGCGCCGAGCACCAACCCAACGAGCTTTCGGGCGGGCAGCGCCAGCGCGTCGCCATTGCCCGCGCTTTGGTCAATGACCCGCACATAATCATGGCGGACGAACCGACGGGCAATTTGGACACGAAATCAACCAAGGAAATAATGGAAATTTTTGAAACGATGCACCAAAAAGGGCGCACAATAATTTTGGTGACGCACGAACCGGAAATTGCCGCGTGTGCCGGCCGTCAACTCCTCGTGCGCGACGGTCTTATCACAAAAGATGCGGGAAAGGGCGTGGTCATGGATGTTGTTTAACGAGAGTTTTCGCATGGCCATTACCAGCCTTATGGCGAACAAACTCCGCTCGCTCCTTACCATGCTCGGCATAATCATCGGCGTCGGCGCCGTCATCGCCATGGTCAGCGTCGGCATGGGCGTTAAGAGCAACGTGCAAAGCTCGATAGCGTCCTTGGGCAGCAATATGCTTATCGTCAGCCCCGGCGCGGCAAATCGCGGCGGCCCCCGCGGTGCGGCAGGCTCCATGCAAACCCTCAAGTACGACGATGCCGAAGCGATAAAAGCCAAGATCAAAAACATTGACTACGTTTCGCCAACGGTCAGCAGTTCTTATCAAGCGGTCAACGGCAACATGAACTGGAACACCTCCGTACAGGGCGTGACGCCGGAATTTATGGCCATTCGTTCCCTCGTGGTCGGCAGCGGTTCCTTCATCACCGACGACGACATGGAAAAGCGCCGCCGCGTAGCGATAGTCGGCACCACGGTGGCCGAAAACCTCTTTGAAAAAGAAAATCCCGTGGGGCATAATATCCGCATCAACAACCAACCCTTCAAAATCATCGGCTTAATCGAAAGCAAAGGCCAGTCCTCCATGGGACAGGACCAGGACGATGTCATATACATACCGCTGACCACGGCGCAAGAGCGTATGTTGGGCATAACTTATGTGCAATCAATAAATATCCAAGTGTCCGAACAAGATAAAATGGATCAAGTGCAGGAGGAAATAGAAAACCTCTTACGTCAGCGTCACCACATTCAAACGGGCAAGGAGGACGATTTTCACGTCCGGAACCTCACCAGCCTAATGGAGACGATGAGCCAGACAACGTCCATGATAACCCTCCTTTTGGGCAGCATCGCGGGCATATCGTTGATAGTGGGCGGCATCGGCATTATGAACATAATGATGGTGTCCGTCACGGAACGCACGCGGGAAATCGGCATACGGAAGGCGTTGGGCGCAACCTTTAGAAACATCATGATGCAGTTTTTAATCGAATCGGTGGTCATCGGGGTTATCGGCGGCGTTATCGGCATTGTATGCGGTTGCGGCATATCAAAGGCCATTGCCAACTTCGGCGGCTTTAATACGGTAATCACGATATTCCCGATTGTTTTGTCCTTCGGCTTCTCCGTAGGGATTGGCCTATTCTTCGGAATTTATCCGGCGCGAAAAGCGGCCAAACTCGATCCGATTGAAGCGTTGCGCTACGAATAGTATTTCCTTTACGGAAAGTGTTGCCGTAGGCAAAGCACGACAACCGACACCGACAAAAACATCCCCCGCCGTTACCGGCGGGGGATGTTTTTGTTTCTTTGGTTTATGGGCATCTCGAAAAACTAAAAACATTCGGGGTGCAGGGG
>CAJORE010000331.1 GCA_905236595.1 uncultured Selenomonadaceae bacterium
CATTGCCGACACCCCCCCCGATGGCGGCGCCTCGTTTGCCGACGGCCACCGCGCTGTAATGAGGCGTAGCGTTTAGCAAACTGCCGGCGGCTTTTTCTATGAGGGCTGTATACTTTTCCGACAGCGCCACAAAAGTTTCGCTGGGGTACTCCACCACAAATTGCTTGCTGTTTACGGCGATAAGTCGTCCGTGTTGCATACAGGCCACCGCCGGTTTTTTGTTTTGCTTTCTTAAACAGTCAAGCATCTTCGCCCATAAAGCGTTCAAGTCGCCGCCCAACGATTGCGGCACCGCAACCGTGGGCGGCGCTACGGCCGACGAATTCCGGACAGATTTGCGACGCGGCGCCGCTGTTTGGCCGCCGCCGTCGGGCGCGTTCGGCGGGGGAGCGAACGCAGCGCCTCGCGTCAAGGCTTCGACTTGTGCCGTCAGCGCCTCTACTTGCCGTCGCAATTCGGCGATTGTGCGCTCGTTGCTGTCACCCGTGGCCAACGAATTTTTTTGTGTCGGCGCTTCTTTGTTGATTGCGGGCGGCGTGTCCTCGCAAAGCGCCATGAGCGCCACATCGGCGTTTATGCGGGCGGCGGCGGTGCGTGAAATATCCCGGGCGGCATCGTTCAAAATTTTTATTCGCGCCGTTATTTCATCGTGAGAAAATTTTTCCGACTGTTCGCGCAAAATATTTTCCGGCGTACCGTTCCAATCAAATCCCGCCGCATTGCCTACTGCCTTAAAGAGCATCAAATTCCGAAAGTGTTCGGTTAAATTGAGCAAAAGCTGTTTCAAATCCTTGCCTTTAGACAGGATGTCGGCCGTAAGCGCCAATGTTTGGGGAGCGTCGCGGCGGGCAACGGCGGCGGCGATTTCGTAAATGGTTTCTTTGCCCGAGGCGCCCAAAATTTCGCGGGCGACGGCGGCGGTTATTGTGCCTTCCGCCAAACTCCATGCCTGATCGAGCAGGCTCAAGGCATCGCGCAGACCGCCGTCGGCGGCACGCGCTATCGTCGCCGTCGCCTCGTCGTCGATGGGTATCGGCGGGTCGTTGTGTTCGGCAACGTATTTGAGCCGCGAGGCGATATGGTCGGCGGTTATCCGCCGAAAATCGTAGCGCTGGGCGCGGGACTGTATCGTCACGGGGATTTTATGCGCTTCGGTGGTGGCCATTATAAAGACGACGTGCGCCGGTGGTTCTTCCAAAGTCTTTAGGAGCGCATTAAAAGCTTCGGCCGTAAGCATATGCACTTCGTCGATAATGTAGACTTTATATTGGCCTTCGGTGGGGGCAAATTTCACCGTTTCGCGCAGTTCGCGAATCTCGTCGATGCCGCGGTTGGAGGCGGCGTCTATTTCCAAAACATCCATGGAATTTCCGTCGGCAATGCCGCGACATACGGGGCAAACACCGCAGGGAGACGGGGTCGGGCCTTTTTCGCAGTTCAGCGCTTTGGCAAAAATCTTGGCCGCGCTGGTTTTGCCCGTGCCGCGAGGGCCCGAAAAAATGTAGGCATGGCTTATTTTGTTCGTCGTTATGGCGGCGGTTAAAGTACGGCTGACGTGTTCTTGACCGACCATATCGGCAAAGGTTTGCGGACGCCATTTTCGATACAGAGCAACGTATGCCACCGGCTTTTCCCCCTGTTTTCAAATAAGGGCATCTCCAAAAAACTGTTTATCCGTAGCCTTTTTTGCGTCGAGTCGAAGCGCGGAAAAAGCCGGACGAAACGTTTTTTTTGAGGTTCCCATAATAAAAACGCCCTCCAGCGGGCGTTTTGGTTTTGCGAAGCGTTTACTGTATTGCGCGGCGAATAAAAGCCCCGCAAAAAATCCTTGTCAACATCGGACTGCGGCTTTAAGGAATCATTACGGCACATAGCGCTTATCGCTTACCGCTGCTTTCTTCCGAACCTGACGGGGTTCACGAGGCGCCATTGCGTAAGCCCCGAAAGCCGCATTCCGATATTGACAAAAATAAAAAAATGGCGGAGAGTGAGAGATTCGAACTCTCGGTACGGTATCACCGCACACACGATTTCCAGTCGTGCTCCTTCAACC
>CAJORE010000332.1 GCA_905236595.1 uncultured Selenomonadaceae bacterium
GCGGATTGGTACCGCGGTACCGCCGACGCCATTTATCAGAACCTCAATTTCATCGAGCTTGCCGATCCCGAGTATGTGCTCATTTTGTCGGGCGACCACATCTATACGATGGATTATGCGTGGATGCTCAACGCTCACAAGGACAACAAGGCCGACGCCACCATCGGCGTTATCGAGGTGCCGTGGGAAGAAGCGCCGCGCTTTGGCATAATGAATACCAACGAGGACGGTCGCATCGAGTCTTTTGAAGAAAAGCCGAAACAGCCCAAGAGTAACAAAGCGTCCATGGGTATCTACATCTTCACGAAGGATTTCTTGAAGAAATATCTTGAAGAAGATGCGGTGCTTGAGGATTCGGAACACGATTTCGGCAAGAACATTATTCCGAAGATGCTCGCCGACGGCGCGAGAATGTTCTCCTACGCTTTTGAAGGCTACTGGAAAGACGTCGGAACCATCGAGAGTCTGTGGCAGGCGAATATGGATCTTCTGCAAGAGGAGACGCCTTTCGACCTTCAGGGCAAGTGGAAAATTTATTCGTCCAATCCGTCCATGCCTCCCCATTTTGTCGGTGCGGATGCTTCGGTGAAAAAATCCATGATTTCGGAAGGCTCCATGATCGAAGGCACGGTGGAAAATTCGGTTATCTTCCCCGGTGTGCGTGTGGGCAAGGGTGCGAAAGTGACCAACTCGGTAATAATGCCCATGACGGTCATCGGTGCCGGCGCGAATGTCGATCACGCCATCGTGGCGCAGGATTGCACGATTAGCGATAACGCTCAAGTAACGGGCGAAGTCGGCGCGATAAAAGTTATTCCCGAAGGCGAAACCGTAGCTTAATAGTGAGCAAGTTTGTCGAATGGAGTGAACAGAATGAAGAACGTATTGGGACTTGTAAATATTCAGGAAGACAACAGCTTGATTCGTGAGCTTACGGCATCGCGTGCGGTGGAGCTTGTGCCGTTTGCGGGGCGCTATCGCTTGGTTGACTTTACTTTGTCGAGCATGGTCAATTCCGGTATCGGCCACGTCGGGATTATGCTCCCCGATCGCCCGCGCTCGGTATTGGATCACGTTCGTTCCGGTAAAGAGTGGGATCTTTCCCGCCGGCACGAAGGACTTTTCTATTTGCCGTCGGTGAAGGTCGAGCGCGAATCCCGCGAGGGCGATCTCAAAAACTTCTACGCCAACGCTGACTTCTTTGAGCACAGCGCACAGAAGTACATTCTTTTGACGAGCGGCTCTTTCATATACAATATCGACTTTGATGAGCTGATGAAATTTCACGAGGACAGCGGCGCGGATATCTCCCTCATGTACCACATTGAAAAAGGTGAGAACACCGGCAAGAACGCCGTTATCGAAACGGCGGGCGACGGCAAGGTGGAAGATATTGCCGAAAAACCGGCGGTTTACGACGGCTCGAAGATGTCCCTTGGCGTCTACCTCATGGAAAAGCGCGTCTTTGTTGACATCGTTCGCAACGCTTACGAGCACGGCGGCAACGATTTCTTGGTTGATGGCATAATAAAGAACGCCGGCAAGTATAAATTGTTCGCCAAGGAACATGACGGTTATGTGGCGCACGTTGAGTCCATGAGCGCGTACTATAAGAGCAGCATGGATCTTCTTCGTTATGAAGTATGGCAGGAACTTTTCATGGGCAAGAACCCCATTTTCACGAAAGTAAAAGACGAAGTTCCCGTGCAGTACAAAGAGGAATCCGAAGTCAAAAATGCGCTTATTGCCAACGGCTGCGTGGTCTACGGTTCGGTTGAGAACAGTATCCTGTTCCGCGGCGTCAAAGTCGGCAAGGGCGTCAAGATTAAAAACTCCGTCATCATGGAAAACTGTGATCTTAAAGACGGCGCTTTAATCGAAAATGTCATCTGCGACAAGAACGTTATCGTGAGCAAAGATAAGTGGTTGAAGGGCGCACCTAATTACCCGCTCATCGTGACGAAGAACGTGACGATCTAAAGAAACGCTTAATTATGCGAAAAAATGCCGCGAGGCAAAATGTCTCGCGGCTTGTTTTTAGGGGACGACCGAAAACTTATTTTTGTTTGCCGCCTTTCGTGTCTTTGGTGAAAAAAGCGGCAACGGGTAAACGGTTTTCGGGGACGCCTTTTAGAAATTGCAAGAAAATTCCTTGATGGACACAAGTAAGGAGTGTTTTACTTGGCAAAAGAGAAAAAAGTCAAAAAGGACAAGGAAAGCGAGAAGCTCAAGGAAATATTGAAGATGCGCTTCATCAACACCGCGCATCTTATGTGGGGTCGCGACATAAACGAGCTGACGAAACAGGAAATCTATCAGACGGTGGCGGCGACTGCCAAGCAGTACATTACCGAAAAATGGATAAAGACCAACAAAGCGTATATGGAGCGCGAGGAGAAACAGGTCTATTACTTCTCCATCGAATTTTTGATGGGTCGCTTGTTAAAATCGAACCTTATCAATCTCGGCATGGAAGAAGCCGTCTCGGAATGTTTGTCGGAACTGGGTATAAATCTCGAAACAACTTTTGAAGAAGAGCCGGATGCGGGACTTGGCAACGGCGGCTTGGGCCGTTTGGCGGCGTGCTTTATCGACTCGATGGCGGCGCATCGTTTGCCCGGTCACGGTTGTTCCATTCGTTATCAATACGGCTTGTTCGAGCAGAAAATCATCAACGGTAACCAGGTCGAAATCCCCGACAACTGGTTGAAAGATGGTTTTGCGTGGGAGTTTAGAAAGCCCGACAAGGCAATCAACATCAAATTCTACGGCAACGCCTACATGAAGGATTTGGGCAACGGGGAATTGGAACTCGTCCACGAAAATCCGATGATCGTCATGGCGGTGCCCTATGATGTACCGATTGTCGGTTATCACTGCAACACGGTTAATAATCTTCGTCTGTGGAACGCCGAAGTGAACCGCGATTTCTCCGATTACGGGACGCTCACCCACGAGCAGATGCAGGCAAAGAACAATTACCGTAACTTCGTCGAGAGCATCACGACGTCCCTTTACCCGGACGACAGCTCCTACGAAGGACGCCGTATGCGTCTTATCCAAGAATATTTTATGACGAGCGCAGGCGTGCAGAGTATTGTGCGCCACTACAAGAAAACCGGTATGCGTATCCGCGATTTTGCCAACAAGATCGCCATTCATATCAACGACACGCACCCGGCAGTCGCCGTCGCTGAGCTTATGCGAATCTTCGTCGATGAAGAAGGGCTTAACTGGGCGGAAGCGTGGGCGATTACGAAGGACACCATCGCTTACACGAACCACACGATTATGCCCGAGGCGTTGGAGACTTGGCCTGTCGATATGTTCCGCGAACTTTTGCCGCGCGTCTATATGATTATCGACGAAATCAATATGCGGCACTTGGAAGAAGTTCGCGAACGTTACCCGGATGACGAGCAAAAAGTGCGGGAGCTTTCGATTATCGAGAACGGATTGGTGCACATGGCGCGTTTGGCGGTGGTCGGCAGTCACAGCGTAAACGGCGTGGCGAAGATTCACACCGAGATATTGAAATCGACGACGCTCCGCCACTTCTACGAATATCGTCCACGTATCTTCAACAACAAGACGAACGGTATTACTCACCGCCGTTGGCTCATGGGCGCAAATCCCGAGCTTATGGAGTTAATCGACGAAACGGTTGGTTCGCGGCGTTGGCACCGTCACCCCGAGCAGCTTGATCTTTTGAACGATTTTGTTGACGATAAACCTTTCCTCACCAAACTCGGCGAAGTCAAGCAGACGCGAAAGGACGCTCTTGCCAATTATATCAAGAACAAAGAAGGTCTGACTCTTGATCCTTCGACGATTTTCGATATTCAGGTGAAGCGTATTCACTCGTATAAACGGCAGTTGATGAACATTCTGCACATTATGTTCCAGTATCATCAGCTAAAGACCGATATAAACTACGAGATGTTGCCGACGACGTATTTCTTCGGCGGCAAGGCTGCGCCCGGTTACTATATAGCGAAAGAAACCATCCGCCTCATTAACGCCGTGGCGGCGAAAGTCAACAATGACCGCGACATTCATGACCGTATAAAGGTCGTGTTCATCGAAAACTTCGGCGTCTCCATCGGCGAAATCGTCTATCCTGCGGCGGAGGTCAGCGAGCAGATTTCCACGGCGTCGAAGGAAGCCTCCGGCACCGGCAACATGAAATTTATGATGAATGGCGCAATTACGCTCGGCACGATGGACGGCGCCAACGTCGAAATCCATGAAGCGGTGGGCGACGAGAACTGCGTAATTTTCGGTTTGCGCGCCGACGAGGTTTTGACGCATTACGCGACGGGGACTTATTCGGCGTGGGACGAATACAACACGAACCAAAACGTGCGTACCGTCGTCAATCAGCTCGTGGACGGCAGCTACGGCGATTTCCATTCGCTTTACGACTACCTCATTCACGGTGGCGACGAGTTCTTCATTCTGAAGGATTTCAATTCTTACACTTGGGCGCATGAAGAAGTTATGCGCCGCTATCAGAAGCGTTTTGATTGGTTGCGTTCGTCGGCGGTCAACATCGCCAACTCGGCGAGGTTCTCCTCCGACCGTACCATTGACGAATATGCGAAGGAAATTTGGCAGGTCAAGCCGGTCATGATTTCCTGATTTTACGGATATAGTATGGAGGCTTTGCATTGAAAACAACCGGGTTGGACGAGAATGCGCGCAACCGCTTTCACCGCGGGACGCATTTTCGCGCTTACGAGATGCTCGGCGCGCATTTTGTTGAGCAGGGCGGCAAGAAGGGTGTGCGCTTTGCCGTGTGGGCAAAAAATGCCGAAAAAATAGCCGTCGTCGGCGACTTTAACGGCTGGGATCCGGCGGCGAACCTCATGGAAAAAATAGGGGACGGCGAAATTTGGTCTGCATTCGTCGAAGGTTTGACCGAAGAAGGCGCTCTCTATAAGTACGCCGTGACGACGAAAGACGGTGGCGAGCCGCTCTTTAAGGCGGATCCTTACGCCTTTTACGCCGAAAAAAGACCGGGCACGGCATCGCGCCTTTATGATCTTAACCGTTACGCTTGGCACGACGAAGGCTATATCGAACAAAAGGCGAAGGAGCCTTCCTACGGCAAGCCGATGCTCATTTACGAAGTTCATGCCGGGTCGTGGCAGCGGGGCGAGAACGGTGATTTTTTGAGCTTTCGGGAATTGGCGCAGCGGTTGATCAGCTATGCGGTCGAGATGAACTACACGCACATCGAGTTTATGCCGCTTGCCGAGCATCCCCACGACGGTTCGTGGGGCTATCAAGCGACGGGGTACTAC
>CAJORE010000333.1 GCA_905236595.1 uncultured Selenomonadaceae bacterium
AAAAATTTTCCGCCGTCATAATAGCAAAAAAGTCGCCCCCCCGCAAGGGGGAGCGAATGGGCGTGGCTTCGACCAAGCATTACGGCTCGCTTACCGCAAGTTTTTCTTTTAAGTAGGTGACGATGGTGGCGGCGCTTATGCTTGTTTGTTCGCCGGTGGCCATGTCCTTCAGGGTGACGGTGTTGTTTTTCGCTTCATCTTCGCCGATGATGACGGCAAATTTGGCGCCGTATTTGTCGGCTTGCTTCATTTGCGACTTCAAGCTTTTGCCGCCAAACGCAGATAGAGCCGCGATATTCTCGGCGCGCAGTTTCGCCAAGAGGGCAAACGCCGCCGAATTTTGTTCCATGTTTACCACGAATACGGCGGTTTTTGCCGTTGGGGCGGGCAGTAAATTCTGCTTTTCCATGGCGAGTAAAATGCGTTCGATGCCCGTTGCAAAACCGACCGCCGGGATGTTTTGTTCGCCTATTTCGGCGATTAAGCCGTCGTAACGTCCGCCGCCGGCTATGGCACTTTGCGCCCCCAAGGGCGGATATTTTATTTCAAAGGCCGTCTTGGTGTAATAATCAAGGCCGCGCACCAAGAGGGAATCGACGGTATAGTCCAAACCCGCCGTCGTCAGATAATCTTTCACCGCCGCAAAATGCGCCGCACATTCGTCGCATAAATTGTCGGTGATTTTGGGAGCGTCGATTAAAAAATCACGCGCCGCATCTTTTTTGCAGTCCAAAATGCGCATCGGCGCCCGTTCAAAGCGTTCTTGGCAATCGTGACACAATTCGTCCAAGTGCGGACGAAAATATTCTTGCAGTTTTTCCCGATAAGCGGCGCGGCACACGGGACACCCCACCGAATTGAGGCTTACCGTGAGATTTGTAAGCCCCAGATTTTTGAGCAGATGAACCGCCAGCAAAATAACTTCGGCATCAACGGCGGGATTCTGTTCGCCGATAGCTTCAACGCCGAATTGGTGAAACTCGCGCATCCGTCCCGCTTGCGGACGATCATAGCGGAACATGGAGCCGATGTAAAATAATTTTGTCAAGCCGCCTTCGGCATAGAGCTTGTTCTCAAGGTAGGCGCGCACGGCCGAGGCGGTATTTTCCGGGCGCAAAGTTATGCTGCGTTCGCCGCGATCGGTGAAGGTGTACATTTCCTTATCCACCACGTCGGTGTTTTCGCCGATGGCGCGAGTGAAAAGTTCCGTGTGTTCAAAGGTGGGGGTCCGTATTTCTTCGTATCCGTACACGGCGCACAACCGGCGAATCTCGTTTTCAACTTTGTGCCAGCCGCCGACAGCTTGCGGCAATATGTCTTTTGTCCCGCGAGGGGCTTTGGTGAGCATTGGTATATCCTCCGTGTGTTGATTGGTTGGGGTAATGCGGCATAATTCGTCGCGCACCGTGAACCGCGAAAAAACGTCGGCAATAATTTCTGTAACGAAGTTATTGCCGACGTTTTTCCTTATGCCATTATGTCAATTTCGGCGCCCAAGTTCGGATCCAAACTTACGGGCGCACCTTCTATCAGTTCCGCCGCCATATCTTCCGTTGTTTCCATTGCCATTTTCAAAACGGCAATTCCCAAGTCCTGTTGCGTGCGCTGTTGGTGCATTCCTACCGACAACGCCGCAATCGCCATGTCATCCATGATGGCCGCTCCCTTCTCATATCATGCAAACTATGCCCATTATAACGGGACGTGGGGAATTTTTCAAGGGTTGCGGCGTAATTTTTTTGCGGATATGGGCAAGACAGCCGCCGATGTTTCCCCCACACGGAGAACGGGCAGGTTTTTTTCGTCGATAAGCAGGAAACGCCGCCTTTTTGACGAAGAATTTATTACATGTATCAAAATAAAGTTGGAGCGTCGTTGCTGAATGTGTCGTTGTTTGCCGTTACGGAAGAATTTCGGGTCTTTTTGGCGAGAGAACCGACCGGCATTTGTTTTGCGTTTATCGCAAAGCGGAAAACAGCGCGGTTTAGGCCGACGTTTGTCATAAGGAGCCTTTGTCATGTTCGGATTTTTTTCGTCCAAAAAAGCTTCTGCCCAAGCTGCCCAGCCATCCGCCGCACCATCGACGGGTGCGAATAAAGTCGCCTTGTCCGCCGCCTCCGATATGCCGGACATAAGAACGAGTTACCTTGAGGCGAACAACATCAACGCCCGAACGGTTAAAGAACTGTGTGACGTCGCCGAAGGCGTTCACTTGGTTCTCGGCTTTGTGTCGCCGGATTTGAACCTTGATGACATTGCCGGAAAAATCAAACCGGAGTTGCCGTCATCGGCTAAACTCATTATGATGACGACTTCCGGCGAATTGTGCCGGGAAAGCGCCGACAAGTTGCTCTATCGGCCGGCTCCCGACAATCGCGGCAAGGTGTTGTTGCAATCTTTCGGCAACCGAATGATTGAAAACAGCGCCGTCTTTAGCATCCCCATCCCCAACGATGATTTGCGGAGCGGCAACGTTACCATGACCGTAAACGAGCGCATGGAAGCCATAAAAGCCAATTTGGCGAGTTTCAAGACGCCTTTTCGCATAAGCGCCAATCACACCTTTGCCCTTGTCTACGTTGACGGCGTATCTAATTGCGAGACGTTTGTCCTGAACGCCCTCTATGAAAGCGGCCTGTTCCCCTGCCCCTTTATCGGCGGCAGCGCCGGCGGGCTTATGGATTTTGCCCACACATATATTTACGACGGCAAACGTACGCTTGAGAATCATGCGGTGATTACGTTGGTGCGCTTAAAGCACGATTACCGCTACGGCATATTAAAATCGCAAGCCGTCGAACCAACGGGTGATTATTTTGTCGTGGACGGCGCCAATACGTCGCTTCGTTATGTGGAGACGGTGCATACGGCCAATTCCACCTCCGTGCCGTTTATCGACGCGCTGAAAAATCATTTCCGTGTAAACAGCGTCGCCGAGCTGAATGATGCTTTGCAAGGTTATACTTTTGCCACTTCCGTCGGCGGCGATGATTTTTTGCGGACGATTGCCGGTATTGACGAAGCCGCCGGACGAGTCAGTTTCTTCTGTGATGTGGTGACGGGAGAAAAATTAAATCTCATGCGTCGCGTGTCCTTGTCGCAAACGCTCAGAAAGGACGTCAAAAGATTCACCGCGAACAAGCCGGCGCCCATCGGCGGCATACTGAATGACTGTATCTTGCGCCGCTTGGGTTATCCGGACGAAATAAAAAAGCTTGACGAGTTTGACGGCATACCCGTGGCCGGTTTTTCCAGCTTCGGCGAAATAAGCGGGTTGCACGTCAATGAAACGTTGACGGCGATATTTTTCTACCATGTCCCGAGCGGCACATCCTTCAGCGACGAATACATTGACAACTTCGCTTTAAGTTACGCGCAGTGCCACACGTTTTTCTATCACCGGATAATTGACCGCCAGGCGCATACCGACGAATTGAAAGATAATCTTATAAGTATGTTCAAGGATTATCAAGGGAAGATGCCGGCCATCGTCAATACCATAAACCGTATGGCGACCGATGTTGCGGACATTCAATCCTCCATAAAGGAATTGTCTTCGGGTATCGACGAGCAGAACGACTTGTTTGGCAAACTTATGGAGCAAAACGGGCAAATTCACCCGAAGCTTAATATGCTGGGGCAAAGCACGGATAAAATCAGCGAAGTCATGAAAATGATTGACGACATTGCGGCGCAAATCAATTTGTTGGCGCTCAATGCCGCCATTGAGGCGGCGCGAGCCGGTGAAGCCGGACGCGGATTTTCCGTCGTTGCCCAGGAGGTACGCAAACTTTCCGAGAATACGCAAGTCAGTTTGCAAAGTTCGGACGATGCGCTGAAGGTTTTGCTTCGCGACGTGCGGGAAATCAGCGAAATCCTCGCGAAGAACCGTGAGTTTGAGGCGAAGATTAACGCTTTCGACGAACATTTTTCAAAGCAAATGCGCGATTTGCACAAGAACTTGGACGTCGGCTTCAAGAATATTCAAGAATCCACCGAATCCATAAAAGACCTAAACGCCTTGAGCGAAGCGACCAATACGCAAATGGAAAGCCTCTCGACGCTCATTCGCAACATCGAGCTTGGCATATAAGGAAGGCGGCGGCGACACATAAACGGTTATTAGAAATTCCCTTTAATAAAACGAGAAAGCGAGGGCAATATTCATGAGAAAGGGAATAACGATATATCCGGGTTTGGGCAATTCGGCCATAAATAATCTCCAGCTTATCGAACGGGCGTGCGAAGCGGGAATCACGCGGCTCATGATTTCCCTCGCGTTGCCTTATGCCGATGTGGCGGCGGCTTCCTTTGAAATGTGCCGCCTGTTGAAAGCGGCGCGGCGGCATCAAATGGATGTGGTGGCCGCGTGCACGCCGGAGATTTTGCGAATGTTTCACTTGCGGCATTTGAGTTTTCGTTCCTTGCGGATAATGGGCATCCGTACGCTTTATATGCAACGCTTTGACGTCGAAGAAGTGGCGCGTTTTAGCCGCAACGAACAGCATATTCACATTCAATTCAATGCCGGCGCCGTCACCGAGGAAAATTTACAGCGGTTGTTGGAAAAAAAACCCAATTTGCGGCAGTTGGAAGCCTTGCATGGGCGTTATCCCCGTGTCGGCACGGGGCTTAGCGAAGAAAATCTGGTGAAAAAGACCGTCATGCTCCATCGCGCCGGTATAGCGGTGAGCGCATTTGTGGCCGGTGCGCGGCGCACGTTGCCGCCGCTTTATGACGGACAGCCTTCCCTTGAAGCTCACCGCATGATGAGTTGCGATCTTGCTTGCCGTCATTTTGCGGCAATCGGTATGGATTCGGTGTTCATCGGCGATTCCTTCCCCACCGATGTCGAGCTTGACTCCTTGGGTAGCGTCCGTCAATGGGAGATTGCTCTGCGTATTGATCTTTATACGCACAATATGTTGCAAAAAAGGCTCCTGCATTATGTGTATACGGCGCGGTTTGACGAAGCGCGGGATGCGGTGCGTGCTTTTGAAGGCGAGGAACGCGCCGCGTCATTGGGCGGTGAGATTGTCCCCGAAAACACCGTGCCGCGAAAATTCGGTGATATTACCGTTGACAACAGCACCTGTCCCGATTTTGCCGGAGAAATCCAAATAATGAAGCGGTCGTCTCCCGCCAGTCGTTACACCAATGTGGTGGGTGACGTACACCGGGACGAAACCTTCCTGATAAATTATATTATGCCCGGCCGACATTTTCGTTTCCTGTTTGGTTGGCTGACTTTTTTCATGTTGCCGGTAGCGGCATGAAATAATGCGCCCCCCTTTCGCGTATGCAAAGGGGGGCGCATTATTTATTGTGAGGCATAATCAAATCGTTGCTTGGCGCGTAAAAACGAGTTTGCCGGTTCCCGTTAAAAAATATCGTCGGCCAAAACAATCGTTTGATCGCGATTGGGACCTACGGACACGATGCCCAAAGCAATGCCCGTAACTTCCGCCATACGTTCCAAATAGCGGCGGGCGTTTGCGGGCAATCGGTCATATTCGCGAATGGCCGATATATCTTCCTGCCAACCGGGGAATGTCTCGTAAACGGGCGTCACTTCGCTCAAAACTTTCAGACTGGCGGGAGGAATTTGCAATACTTTGTCGCCGTATTTATAGCCGGTGCAAACTTTTATCTCGGCAAAGTCGTCCAAAATGTCAAGGCGCGTTACTG
>CAJORE010000334.1 GCA_905236595.1 uncultured Selenomonadaceae bacterium
AAGCCGCACCGACTCTTTGCTGGCCGGCAAAACTCGCCCCTTGACCGCCAAAACCTTGCCCGAGTTGTTGAGCGCCTGTTCCACGTCTCCGGTGACTTCCGTCATGGCGGCGATGAACAAATTGCCGAAACTGTGCCCGGACAGTGTGCCTTTGCCCTCCGGGAAACGATGTTGGAACAGTTTTTCCATCAATGGCTCGGTATCAGCCAACGCCACCAAACAGTTCCGCAAATCCCCCGGCGGAATGATGCCCAAATCTTCGCGCAATCGCCCCGAAGAGCCGCCGTCGTCTGCCACCGTCACCACGGCGGTCACGTTGCTGGTCACGGTCTTAATGCCCCGTAAAAGCACCGACAGTCCATGGCCGCCGCCGATAACCGTCACGGCAGGCCCTGAGGCCAAACGGCGCTTTTCGTAAATCAAATCAACCAACCGTTCCGATTTGTTCGGCAACAGCACCATAATGAGCGACCGAATGACGTACCGAGTGGCTATCAGCATCAGCGCCGCCCCCAGAAACAATACGGCGAACCCGATAACCGTGGTCGCCATATAATCGTAGCTGCCCCAAATGTTATAGACGGCGCGGAAAATCTCTTCTTCAACGGCATCAAGATATTTGTAGTTAAACACAAGCGCCAAGCCCAAGCTGGCCAGCATAACCCCCACGGCAAAGCAGAACATCCACCGCTTGAACCCCAGCCCCGGATACATCCATCTTAATATGTGCATGGCGTCTCCCCGTGGGTGTGCTCCCAAACATCGTTTTTCATAAGGTCGCGGTGTTCCAGTTTGACTTGTAACCCTCGCGCTTTTAGAAGGTCATACAAATGACGCGCGATGTAAACGCTGCGGTGCATACCGCCCGTACAACCGGCGGCAATGACAAGCTGGCTTTTGCCCTCTTTGATGTATTGCGGCACAAGAAATTCAATGAGTGAATCGAGCCGTTTGACAAATTCCGTCGTCACCGACCATTTGCCGATATACTCGGCCACCGCTTTAACCTCGCCGCTTTTGTGACGCAGTTCCGGTATGTAGAACGGATTGGGCAAAAAGCTCACGTCAAACACCATATCGGCGTCAAGCGGCATACCGTATTTGAAGCCGAAACTCAAAATATCCACGGCGAGCGCGGCGCTTTCCTGCGAGCCGAACAGCTTTTGTATCTTCTCTTTGAGTTGCACTTTTTTCAGCGAGCTGGTGTCGATGATGTAAGTCGCGCGGCTTCGTATGGGGGCAAGCCGCTCTCGTTCGCTGGCAATGCCGTCCGTTATCCGCGAATTGGGCGCCAACGGGTGGCGACGGCGCGTTTCCTTGTAACGGCGTACGATGGCCTCATCGGTAGCGTCCATGTAAAGTATTTCGTAGGCGGTTTTATCGGCGTCCATATCGTCCAAAACGTGCACAAACTGGTCGAAGAAATCCCGACTGCGCGTATCGACCACCAACACGACCTTGGCCACATGGCCGCCGGTATTTCCGGATAGTTCCACAAATTTGGGAATGAACATCGGCGGCAGATTGTCGACGCAAAAATAGCCCAAGTCTTCCAAGCGGCGGCAAGCTTCCGTTTTGCCGCCGCCCGACATTCCCGTCACGATTACAAGGCGCGGCGCGTTGTCCGTCGCTAGTGCGCTTTCTGCGCCGCGTCCTTCGGCGGAAACCGCCGTCTCGCGTCCTTCGCCGTTACGGTCGGGTTCGTTACGTTCGGCGGTTATCATGCCTTTTCTCCTTGGGAATTTTCGCGCAGGACGAATTTCTCCGCCGCCGCCGCGAAACCGTCTTCTTCGCAGGAAGTCGTAACGTAATCGCACAGCGCTTTGACTTCCGGCACGGCATTCCCCATAGCGATACTGGTACCGGCGGCCTTTAACATCGGCAAGTCGTTGTTGGAATCGCCGATAGCCGTGACTTCGCTCATATCAACGCCCAACTTGTCGGCGAGAATTTTTATCGCCGCCGCCTTGCTGACGTTGGGGTTGACAATCTCGGCATAATTGGCGTTGCTTCTGACCGCTTTTAACTTTCCGGCAAAATGTTCGTTAAAAATGCCGATGCGCTCTTCGGTGTATAACGCGCCCGGCGTTATGGACAGGAGTTTAGTGACGTTATCCGCATATTCGTCAATTTTTGCCCCCACCGCCGTGCCGCGTATCTGTTGCGCCGTTTCGTAACCGACCG
>CAJORE010000335.1 GCA_905236595.1 uncultured Selenomonadaceae bacterium
CCCCAGCAGGGAGCTTCGCCCCCTGCACCCCTAATGATGTTAGTTTTTAGAGATACCCTATAACGATTATCTCCGATAGTATCGCCGTGCGGCTTAGCCGTTATGCGCGGCAAACGGCCGGTAAAATGATTTTTTGGCTGTTCTTATGGGAAAGGACGGTGAATCGGGCATTACTCCCCCGCCACGGCGGTGAGAAACGCTTGCCCACTATATATGCCAGCAAAGAATAATACGGTCGATTGGGGTCATGTGGCGCATCAAGCCGTTACGGACGAACAGTCATTCACCATGCTCTATGAGCATTTTTTCCCGCGGGTCTATCAATATTTGGTGAGCAAAACGCATGACCATAATTTGGCGGACGAAATTGTCTCGCGCACTTTTTTTAAGATGTACGACCATTTGTCGGATTATAACCCAACTAAGGGAGCATTTTCCACTTGGCTTTTTCGCATCGCCCAAAATGAGCTTGCCTCTTACTATCGGCAAAACAATTACCGAACCGCCGAGGAATTAAGCGATGATATGCCCCTGACCGTCCCCCATTGGGAGGAACCGGAAGAAATCGCTTTGACCCGGGAACGAAACGACGAACTGAAGGCCGCCTTAGGCAAACTTTCCCGGCGTGATCGGCATATTGTCGAGATGACCTATTGGCTCGGCATGAAATCCGAAGATATTGCCGAAGCGCTTGATATGCGTCCCAATTCGGTACGAGTGGTTTTGAAGCGAAGCCGGGAAACGCTGAAAAAATTTTTGACTTCCTAAGGAAGTGCTGTTGTTTTTGTAAAAATTTGTAAAGTGCTGTTTCCTAACAATTCCCAAGAATGTCACTTTTTCGCTCTTACGGCGTAAAAAGAACAACCAACAAAAAATTACCGGGCATCTCGAAAAACCAAAAACATTCGGGGTGCAGGGGGCGAAGCTCCCTGCCGGGCCAAGGGGCAAAGCCCCTTGTGGGTTTAGGCGAAGCCCCAAAAAGATAGTTTTTAGAGGTTCCCTACCGAACAAAGCGGGGGAAAAGAGGCGAAAAAAATGTTTGGCAATCATTTTGAACAAGACTTGCGTTCCTTTGATTATTCTGTCTTTAGCAACGTACGCAAAAGCCTGTTGCAGGATCTTTTGCAACAACATCGCCGCGACAACGCCAATAATGTTCCGACCTTGTTTGATTCGCTGAGAACAAAGCGCCTGACCGACGACGAATTGGACTGTGTTGCGGCAGCCGGCCAAGGCCAACCGCCGCATGACTTAACGATACAACCGATAAAATGAGCCGCATAAGCAAAAGCGTACGAAATCCACCGCCCATCTTTTTGACAGGCGGTATGATTCCGGACGCTTTTCTTTTTTGCAAATTATCCCGCCAAATTGGCGCGTCCGTCCCGTTGTTACCGACAAAAAAAATGCCGCTTGGGCGTCAACCGCAACCCAAGCGGCATTTTTTTATTGCGAAAAATTTTGGTTTGCCGTAACGGCGTTCCCCTTTACTTCGCTTGGCTGTTGATATGCTCCCAAGCCTGGTCGCGGGTAACTTCCTTGTCACCGATGAAGTACTGGTTCGCGTTTACTATGCCGCCGTTATCCTTAATCCGCACTCCGAACTGCTCAAAAGCGGAACGAAGTTTATCAAATTGCACCACGGGTACGCTCAAAAACTTGCTATCGTAAACCTTAACGCCGATTTTTTTGAATCTTTCCGCATCGTCCGCAGATTCCAAATACGTACCGCCGGCCACGTCATCCAACTGCTCGTCGCTCAACACGTTGTTTTCAAAAAACTCTTTCTTCGTCATGGCAATAAAACTCCTTCACTGTTACGTCGTTGTTCTCTCGTTGCTCTCTTTCCGCAACGCCGCTTGTCATTGTTGCTTTCTGTTCCTTATACGCGGCATCCGCGAAAAAGTGACAACGAAAAAATAAATTTTTTCGCTATGCCCCCTTGCGAAATTCACGGCGGTTCCTATGCCACTTGCCGTTTTACCAAATCCGCAAAAATTCCGTTTTGCGCCAAAAGCTCGTCAAAATTCCCCGTTTCGACAATGCGCCCTTCGTCCATGACGATGATACGGTCGCACCCGCGAATGGTGGAAAGCCGGTGCGCCACGACGATGCGGGTGGCTTTTAACCTGTTCAAACTGTCGGTGACGATGGCTTGGGCGCGATTATCCAACGCGCTTGTCGCTTCGTCAAAAACAATAATGGCGGGTTTGCTCACCAAGGCTCTCGCGATAAGCAACCGTTGCCTCTGCCCGCCGGATATGTTGCTGCTGCCCTCGCTGATAACGGTTTGCATACCCATGGGCATCATGGCAATGTCTTCGGCGATTCCCGCCGCCTCCGCCGCCCGCCAAGCCTCATCCTGGCTTAAGAGCCGCGTTCCCACGATATTCGTATAAATGTCGCCCGTCATGAGCTGGCCGTTTTGCAGCACGACGCCCATCTGCACGCGCACGGAGGGAAGATCGAGATCGGCAAGATCCTGCCCGTCGTAATAGACTGCCCCGCTGGTCGGCGACTCGAAGCCCAGCAGCAGTCGCACCA
>CAJORE010000336.1 GCA_905236595.1 uncultured Selenomonadaceae bacterium
AAGAAAAGAACCCGCCGATAAATAAACGCCACAAAGACGCCGTAAACAATCCACACGACAACGGCGGCGGCGGTTAGTTTCAAGCTGTAATAGCACATGAGAAATATACTCCAAAAGGAGCATATCAAGCTCAAGACGGAGACGACAAATTCGCCGGACGCCAAATTCTTGGCGACGCTTATGCCGCTCATGCGTCCGGCCAGTTCGCCAACGGTGAAGCGCCGGAAAAATTTTATGGGCAAGGACATGAGCCTGCCCCACATGGCGGCTTCGGCGCTTATTTCAATGCGCGACCCGATACGCATAATCGCTATGGAACGAACCACGGAAAGGGTTGCCGTAGTGAAGCTCGTCACCATTAGCGCTTGCGTAACCGTGGCCAGCCCTTGGCGATCAAGAATCGGAATAATGTCCTCAAAAATTGTTTCCGTGATAAGCGGCGTTGCCATTTGGATAAGCCCGGCAAACAAACTGACAAGGAGCAAGGTTCGGTAATCCGCCTTCCAACATTGACGAAACATGAATCGCAAAAGATCCATGAGTTTCAACGCCCGGGAAGGAAAACCGGCATAGCAGGCAAAAGCGTCCCGCGCCAATTTGTTTACTTGCTCATCCGTTAAAGCGAATCCGCCCGGACAAGCGCTTGTCACCACGCGATAATGATCCGGCTTATCGGGAACGAGGGCGGCCGGTTCCCGCTTGGCTCCGTAAAAACCGATCATAACGCCCGTGTCTTTGTTTTGCCAGCCCTTAGGCAACGTGACCAACCGCATCTGCATATTTCCCTTTTGCATAAGGCGGCGAATGAGGGCAACGGCATCCAACCGCTTGGCCGTGTCTTCGTCAATATGTATGGTTTCGTCCGGCATATATAGCGCTTTGGCCACGGTTCGCACGATAAAAACGGCATCTTGGGCGTTTTTGCCGCTGCCGTCCCGCTCGCCGGTTGCCATAGGCAGCTGCTGTTCGCCCACAAGGTTCCTGATGCCGTTTTCGACAAGCAAACGTTTGTTATTTTCGCGAATTTTTACGCGACGGTTCAGCCGCTTGTCCTCGGAACCGAACCGTATGCCAAGATACATGGAAAATATTTGCTCATTCTTTTGGAATTCGTCGCGCAACTCCAAAAGCGACGCCGCCTTGTCCAACACCGTTCCTTCCCGCCAAGACAAAAGCGTATCGTCCCCCTTGTCAGCCATAATGCTAAGCCAGGGAATCTCAACCAACTTCAACAGCCACGAACGCATACGCGGCAAAAGCGCTTCTTCGGTCATATCGGCCAAGGGAATCATGGCGACAACGGCGTCTTCCGTCGCATAAATCTGTATCTCGACTTCCTCAAAATCTTCGTCCATGGCGGGAAATGCGGTGTCGCCCGTCGCCAGCTCCGTCAAAAAGCATTGGCGAAACGATGCCTCGCCGCAGGTAACGGCATAAGCCTCCGCTTTGCCCGATAACACCTCTATGTAAGCGTTTGCGTCCCGTAAACAAAGCCTTCGACCCGCCGACAGGTTTATTTCCTTCGTCATTGAATACTCACCGTTTCCTCGCTTTCCCGTTCTTCAATCAAGCGTTTGTAAGGACCGTCGTGCAACACCATTTCCCGATGAATGCCTCGTTCGACGATGCGGCCCCCCCGCGAAAGGACGATGATTTCATCACAGTCTCTAATCGTTGACAGGCGATGCGCCACCACAATACAAGTGCAACCGCGCCGCCGGATGTTTTCCAAAACCTTCTTTTCCGTGATGGGGTCAAGGGCGCTTGTAGCCTCGTCCAACACCAAAATCGACGGATTTACCGCCAAAGCTCGGGCAATTTCCAAACGCTGTCTTTGCCCGCCGCTGAAATTTGCGCCGCCTTCTGCGACTTGCGCCTCGTAGCCGCCCTCCAATTTCATAATGTCCTCGTGAATACAGGCATCCTTCGCCGCTTGAATAATGTCGTTCTTGGCAACGGAACCGTCAAAAAGAGCGATGTTTTCCGCCACGGTGCCGCCGATAAGAAAAATATCCTGATCGACGGCGGAAAGCGAATTTAGAATGACGGAACGCGGCAAATCCCGCCTTGCTATGCCGTCAAAGGCAACAGTCCCGCTCCATTCTTCGTACAAGCCGGTGATAATCTTGGCCAAGGTGGACTTGCCGCTGCCGGATTCGCCCACCACGGCCACCCAGCCGCCGGGCTTCGCCCGAAGGCAGAAATTTTGAAGCAACGGTTTCTCCAAGGGACTGTAACCAAAGTTTATGTCCTTAAGCAAAATATCGCCCGACAAGCGGAGCAACGGTTCCCCGGCAACGTCGGTACAGCTTTTCGATTGATTTTGATCCGCCGGAAAGTTCAGGTCGTCAATCTCATAACAACGAACGTCGTTTAATCGTTGCATCTGCATTTCCGTTGTCTGCAACGTCGAGCCTAACCCCACCAATGCGTTCACCGGCGCGGTAAAATTGCCCATGAGCGTCTGAAACGCCATAAACATACCCGCCGTCATTGCGCCGTCCATAATGGAAAAACCGCCGAAAGTCATAATAAGCGCACCGTTTACGCCGCCCAAAAGCGTGGGCAAAAGTTTTACCGACATGGCCCAGAGCGCCGCTTCTTGAGAAGAGGCAAGCACCTTGGTTTGGTACCCCGCCCATTTCGTGAAAAAGTCCGACTCATCGCCGTTGGACTTGATGGTTTCAATCATACGCAAGCCGTTCATGGCAACGCCGTACGCTTTGCCGGCATCTTGTTGGATTCGCATATTAAGATCCGTAAGATAGCGCCGCATAGCAAAGAAAACCACAAACTCCACCGCACAGAAAAACACGCCGATCAAAGTCAACGTCACATTGTACTGCAACAATAACAGCAAATAGAACAGCGCCACGAAAAAATCAAGCGCCGCCGTCGCCGCAGGTCCTGAGAGCACCCCGGCGATGGACTCGTTGAAACCGACGCGCCCGGCCACCTCCGCCGCATATCGCTGATGAAAGAACTGCATTGGCAAACGCAAGAGATGCCAAAAATACGCAGAAGAATCCGCCAACGTCAGCTTTCTTTGCCATTGGGTCAAAATGACGGCGCGCAGGAACGCAATAACGCCGGATACAATGAACGACACCGTCATGGCAAGACAAAAATTAAACATCCAATCCGGATGTTTTTTTGTCAAAATATCGTCCAAGAAAATCTGGCTCATCACCGGTTGCGCCAAACCGGGGATAATGGCGCAAAGCTCCAAGACGAATATGAACACCGCCGCCCATTTGTCCGCCAAGAGCTTTTTGGCCATGTCCTTAAATACGTTGTAGCGCTGCCCCTCCTTTTGGAATCCTTCCCCCGGCGCGATATAGAGCGCAATGCCGGTATATGATGTGCGGAACTCCTCAAGCGGGACGATTCGCCGTCCCATAGCGGGATCGTTGAGATAAGCCTTGCCGTTTTTGATGCCTTCCAAGACCACAAAATGATTGAATTCCCAATGGATAATAAGCGGGAACGGCGCCTCCGGCAATAATTCCAAAATATCGTTGACGGTTAAGCGTAATCCGTCGGCGCGGCAGTTTCTGTTCCTCGCCGCCCGAATGATGCAACTCGCCTTGGAGCCGTCGCGGTTCACGCCACATTCGGCGCGCAGTTTTTCCAAGGGAACCCACATACCGTAGTAAGCAAGCACCATGGAAAGAGCCGCCGCACCGCACTCGGTCGCCTCCATTTGAAGAACCGTCGGAACTTTGACGCGATTTTTCTCCCCCGCGAAAAACCGCCTTCGTATCTTGCCCGTCCATTCAAAAAATGTCGCCATAGCTCACCTGTTTCTGAGCCATTGGCTCAATTTATAAAACACCTTCTCGATAGGCGGACGGCGCTCGATAATTACGGAGCCTTGGCAAAAACTGCCGGGCGTAACAGGCTTGTGTTCACCGACCCGGGAAGTCCAAAGATAGCCCGATTCCGACGAATCATCCTTCACCAAATCAAAAGTCACTTCCATGACGGCGCTCTGTTGCGACTGGACAATCCATTGCGCCAAATGTTCGTTGCCCAACCGTTTCTGCACGGCCTGCAAAGAAACGGGGTACTGGGAAACGGAGCGCACCGTCCCAAGAAGGCTACCCGTCTCAGCAATATCCGCGCCGTTCGGCGAAAGCTGAATTGTTTGCCCCTTTTGTATGCGCTTCCCCTTGTCCACGGGAACATAAAGAACGCCTTGGAGATCCCTTCTCCCACCGGAAACCCGAATATTGCAAATCGGCACGCCGGGCGACACGATACTTCCCGCCTCCGCCAAAATTTCGTCCACCACGCCATCGCAAGTTGCATAGATATATTCCGTTGCGTCTTGCTGATAGCGACGGGAATCGAACTCATACACCTTGTTCACGGCGTCGCGTTCGTCGGCGGCAAGCTCCGTAGCGTACTGCGCCATGTGCGTCGAAGCCGTCTCCTTGGCCTGATCCACATGGGCAAGGCGATCACCTTTTTTCACCAACGCGCCCGAATGGATGTATATGTCGTCAATGGTGCCGCTTGAGCCGGCCGATACCTTCACCACTCCTTTGGGATCCATTATCAGCCCCATGCCCTCCGCCTTCACCGTGAACGAACCGAACACCGACCAAATCACCACGGCAACCATCATTAACGCCACGGCGACCAACCCCATCCAGCCGACGGGGGTGGTAATGGGGAGAACCACATCCAATTTTTCCGGGGAACGCATCTTGTCCAATGCTTCCTTGCTGAAAATCGAATGTTTGTCGCGGTCTTGCTGTCCCGCGACGGCCGCCGCTCCCGCCTCTTTGCCCTCCGCCATCAATCGTCACCGCCTTCAAGCGAAACATCGACCTTCATGCCGTCCTCCAAGCCGTCAAAACTTTCGACGGCCACAATATCGCCTTCGTTTAGGCCGCCGTATACTTCAATATCCTCTTGGTTGTCCGCTCCCGTCACAATGTGCCGACGCCTGATTACCCCGTCGGCGTCCACCGTAAAAACGGTGTCATGCGAAGAATCCACCATGGCCGCCAAAGGCACCGTAAGACACGCATGGGTTTTGTTGAGCCGCAAAGATACTCCGTTATAGGTGAGCGGCTCCAAAATCCGCGCCCGGTTGTCGATTTCCCAAACAAGGCGGCGCACACCGGCCTTTTCATCAAGGGAAGGCGTTATCTCCACGAGTTTTGCTTCGATTCGCTCCGCTAACCCCCGGTTGCCGGCGGCATATTCCGTATCGTAAGCTTTTTTCAGCGCATTGTCCGAAAAACGCATGGTTGCCGTGTCGCCTAATCGGATATTTTGCGCCGCTTCGTCCGGAACGGTCATGGAAAAGCGCAGATAATCAAAGTCACCCACCAGCGCCAAAGGCGTGCCGCCTTTGACATAAGAGCCTTCCCGGTGGTAAACAATCAACACGTCGCCGTCAACGGGCGATTTTACGTTCAGTTGATCGGCCTCCACAAGCAACTGCTCCCGTTGCGCTTCGGATTCGGCCAACGCTTCCGCCGACACACGGTACTGCGCCTCGGATTCTTCGTACTTCTCCTTGGAAGTGGCGTTTTGTTCCCACAGCCATTCCTGCCGACGGTAGGCGCTTGTCGCTTGGGCAAGCGCCGCTTCGGCCTTTCTTACGGCACTTGTCGCCTGCCGGATTTTTAGCGGAAGTTGCTCATTCACCATGACAAGCAAGACATCGCCTTTTTTTACTCTGTCATTTTTGGCAACGCACCATGTTTTTATGCGCCCTTCCGTAAGCGCCGCGGCATCCGCCATGCTTTCGCTGTAAAGACGGACGACATCCATTTCGATAACCGGCCGAAAATCCTTGACTTTCGCTGTCACGCCGCTAATCTCAAGCTTGCGTTCGTCCATGCGTTTGGCAATCTGGTTTTCGTCGCTGTAGTTCAAATACGCCCCGTAACCGACCAATGCGAAGGCCATTAGAATTATTAACACAATGCCCATATAAAAATATTTTTTCATCTGTCGCGGGTGTTCTTCCGCCGCCCTCGCGGAGAAATGACCGCATCACCATCCTTTGCAACGGGGCTTCGCCTGCGGCGCGGAAAAAGGCGCCGAATAAACCATTTTTGGCAATGCCCCTAAATTACATTCGCCACCTTGCCGCATACATATAAGCTGTTCGTCAATAAACTTGAAGGCATCTGTCTGCGTATGTGTTTCAACGCAATTATATCCCTCGCCGGAAACTATTTCAAACAATAATTTTTTCAAAAAAATTCGGCAAAGCGTCATTTTTTGTCGGCTATTTCGCATAGAAAAAAAATCCCACACCATTGTTCCGCCGTTTTGTCATGCCGCTTGATTTGTGGTAAGCTACACACTAAAAAAATGTAAAAGAGCGGGGCGATAATATGTGGAAGAAATTTTTTGGGCGCGGCAAAGATAATGCCGACGTTGCCGAAGCCGCCGTCGAAGCGGGACGGGTGCCGCGCCATGTGGCGATTATCATGGACGGCAACGGGCGCTGGGCAAAAGCCAAAGGCTTGATGAGGACGGCCGGACATCGCGAGGGCGTAGGCACGTTGAAAAAAATTTTGCGTAAAGCCAAGGATATGGGCATCGAAGTTTTGACGGTCTACGCATTTTCTACGGAGAATTGGAAACGTCCCGCCGCCGAAGTGGATTTTTTAATGGCTCTCTTTTCCGAATACTTGCAAAAAGAAGTCCGCAATATGTACGAAGAAAACGTCTGCATTAAATTTATCGGCAAGACGAACGAACTGTCCCCGGCCTTGCAAAAAGAAATAGCGGCCGCCCAAGAATTGACCAAAGACAACGACGGCATTTTGTTCAACGTGGCGGCCAACTACGGCGGCCGGGACGAAATTTGCCGCGCCGCCCGCCAAATTGCCCGTGCCGTGCAAAAGGGCGAATTGACGGCGAACGAAATCGACGAGGCTGTTTTTGAAAATTATCTTGATACCGCAGGCGTTCCGCCCGTCGATCTCGTAATAAGGACGAGCGGCGATCTGCGGTTGTCCAATTTCCTTTTGTGGCAAGCGGCCTATGCCGAATTTTATTTCACGGACACCAACTGGCCGGATTTTTCGCCGGAGGAATTTGCGGCGGCCATAAACAATTTTGCCGCCCGCGACCGTCGGTTCGGCGGTCTGTAGGCGGCAAAAACCAAATTCATTCTTCGTTGTCGTCAAAGCGAACAATTTTAACTTTCGGCGCCTCTCCTTCGACAAATTCGGCCACGGCGAAGGAGGGGCGCCTTTCGTCACGGGGACGCGAGGCGCTGCCCGGATTGATGACGGTGACTTCCCCCGGCAAAATTTGCGCCACATGGGTGTGTCCGTAGACCACCGCATCGCAACCGTTTTCCTTGGCAACTTCGACAAGGGTGTCAACGCCGAAGCGCACGCCGAAAGAATGACCGTGGGTCAGAAATATTTTGTGTCCCGCCGCTTCAACGACGAGCGAATCGGGCGCATCGGCCGAAAAGAAATCGCTGTTGCCCGCGACTTTGGCCACGCCCGTATCGGTGAGCATTTCAAGATATTCCGCGTCGGGTACGCAATCGCCCGCGTGCAACCACATTTGGGCGTCGGGGCAGAGGGCAACGACGCGTTCCACCGCTTGGCGGTTGTTGTGCGTATCACTGACAATGCCGATTTTCAAGATGAACTCTCCTTTACGGGCATAAAAGCGCAAACCTGCCGCAACTTTGCCGCCATCGCCTTCATTGCCTGTCCGCGATGGCTGATTTTTTCCTTTTCGGCCAAGCTTATCTCCGCCAGGGTCTTTTCGCCGACGTAAAAATAAGGATCGTAGCCAAAGCCACCCGAACCTTTGGCGACGTTTTTCACCGTGCCGCGGCAAATGCCCTCCGTTAAAATTTCCGTTTCCCCGTCAACATACGCCAATACGCAACGATACGCCGCCGCACTTTCGGCGGCGTTTTTGCGCGCCAACTCGGACAAAAGTTTCTCGTTGTTGTCGGCGTCGGCGGCGTGGAACCCCGCAAAACGGGCGCTCAATACGCCGGGAGCGCCGTCCAAAACGGCGACTTCCAAGCCCGAATCGTCGGCAAGACAGGCGCATTTGGTAAGCGCGGCATAAAACTTGGCTTTGATAAGCGCGTTTTCGGCGAAAGTCCGGCCATCCTCCACCGCATCGGGCAACTCGCCGAAAGCGGCAAGGGAAACAATTTGCACGGGCAATCCGGCGAAAGCATTGGTTAATTCACGGAGCTTGCCCGGGTTCTTGGTGGCAAGCACGATTTTTTTTTGCTCTGTCATAAGATTTATTCCGTTGTTCACGACGAAAATCCGTCAACCGACGCGGCCGACTTTCCAAACCAACTGCCCGCCCAACACGTCCTTTTCGTAGGAAATGAGTGCGTCGATGCCCTGCTCGGCCAGCGCCAAAAGTTCGGTGAGTTTTTCGCGGGAAAAGGGATGTTGTTCGCCCGTCCCTTGTATCTCCGCAAAATCTCCGGCGCCCGTCATGACGACGTTCACATCGGCCACGGCGGCAGAATCCTCCTCATAGCATAAGTCAAGAAGCGCCGTGCCGTGTTCGTCGATACCGACCGACACCGCCGCCAAAAAATCCTTCACGGGGAAAACGCCGCCCGGGACGTAAAACGTATTGCAAGCTTCCACAAGCGCCACAAAAGCGCCGGTTATCGCCGCCGTCCGTGTGCCGCCGTCGGCTTGCAACACATCGCAATCAATGTGGACGGTGCGTTCGCCCAAAGCTCTTAAATCCGTCACCGACCGCAAAGTCCTGCCGATTAACCGTTGGATTTCCTGCGTCCGGCCGGTTTGTTTGCCGTGTGCCGCCTCGCGGGGCGTGCGCGTCTTGGTGGAGGCGGGCAACAGGGAGTATTCGGCGGCGATCCATCCCGTCCCCGTGCCTTTCAAAAACTTTGGCACGGTATTTTCAACGGTGGCCGCGCAAATGACTTTCGTCGCGCCGAATTCGATTAGGCAGGAGCCTGCCGCATACCGTTGAAAGCGGCGACACATTTTGACGGGGCGCATTTCGTCGGCGGCTCTGCCGTCCGTACGTTTCATGCGAAGTTCTTTATTATGCATATCGGTGTCTTTTGCGAAGCGTTGCCGAAGGGATTGTCAATCAACAGGTTCGCCGCCCGCTCGGCATCCATTCCCGCCGTCGCTCCCACAATTCGGGAACGTTTCAGATCGTTGACATCGGCGATAATCGCCCCGTAGCAACCCAAGCGTTCTTTTAAGCGGTTCACCACATCCTGCGGATTCTTCGGGCCGTAGACCACGCATTTGTCAAAGGGCGGCATGGTTCCCGTGGCGTCGTCGATTAACGCCGCCTGTTCGCCGCCGTATTTGTAAAAGAGTCCGCGCACCCCCACCAATTTGCCGAGAAAACCCAAAAAGAGCGCAAACACCACGCGCCATGTCCCTTCGGCCAGCATCAACGCTTGCATACCGTGCGGCGTCGCCAAACTGCCGTAATCGGGAATGAAGCGGCAACAATTAAGCGCGGCGGCGCTGACTTTTATTTCGTCAACGCGCAGGAAATTGCCCTGGGTTATGGCAACGACGGATTCGGCGACGGAAATTACATCGTGTTCGCCGATTTTGCCTTTCACATAACGCTCTACCGTGTCGATAATGTCGTCTTTTTGCGTCAAAATGCGCGTCGGCACGGGAATTATTTCAACTTCCGCCATGGTCATTCCTCCGTAACGAGTTTTACGCCGACGAGCGACGCGATTTCTTCCGC
>CAJORE010000337.1 GCA_905236595.1 uncultured Selenomonadaceae bacterium
CGGGTTTTTATTATGTTGCCCGATTTTAACCGTGCGGCAATTCGTGCGGCAACTTTTCGGTTAAGGCGGCTGTCGTTATCAATAGATATTGAGCCGTATCGACCGGGAGCAATATTTATTGTTAAATGGCCGCCGATGGCGCGTTGTGTCGGCACATAAGCAAAGGCGGCGGGGTAGCCGCGTGTCCTTGCGTAATCGGTGAGGCGCTCCAAGGCGTCGTTAAGATCGCCGACGGTTATTGCGCGATTGATGATGCCTTGTGTCAGCTGTCGCAAATTGTCGTCCGAAAGTTTCAGTTCGTCGTGGTTAATGTCGATAGCGGTCAGCGTGAAACGCGATGCGCCGGGAACGGCGTCATGTCCGTTGCCGTCGGCGGAGGTTAGGGCGTCGCCGTCCTTTGGCACAGCCGTCGTTGCCGCCGCAATGCTTTCGTCAATGCTTTTATCGGGACGGGGGATTGCCGGAGCTGCCGACACCGTGCCGCCCGTAAGGGCAATGCCCGTCGTTGTCGCAACAATGATGGTCAGCGCATATTTTGTTAATCGTAATCGCATAGCGGTTGTCGGTATTACGGTTTTTTTGCCAAAACCAAATCCACGGCGTTGATTACATTGTCAATGTCTTGCTCCGTGATGACCAATGGCGGTTGAAAAGCCATGACGTTGCGGGCAACGCCGTTTTTGCCGATGATGAAGCCGCAGTTTTTCAATTCTTCCAACACAGCGTCCAATAAGTCGGGGTTCGGTTCGCCGTTTGTCGGCTTGATGAATTCAGCGCCGACCATAAGTCCAAGGCCGCGAACGTCACCGATGACCGGATATTTTTTCTGCAGCTGCTTCAAGCCGTCTTTTAGTTGTTTGCCTCGTTCGGCGGCGTTGGCCGCAAGATTGTGCTTTTCGATGTAATCAATGACGGCTAAGCCGGCGACGCTTGACACGGGGTTGCCGCCCAAAGTGGAGGCTCCCGGTTTGGTGTAAGTGTCGGCGATTTTGGCCGGTGCGATGAAGGCGCTTATGGGGACGCCGTTGCCCAAGGCTTTGGCAACGCTCATTATGTCCGGTACAACGTCGAAGTTTTCGATGGCGAACATTTTGCCGGAGCGGGCAAAACCGGTTTGCACTTCGTCGATTATCAGCAAGGCATGGTAGTGTTCCAATATCTCCTTCAACCGCTTAAAATATCCTTCGGGCGGCGTTACGATGCCGGCGTTGCCTTGTATCGGTTCGGCGATAAGGGCAGCGGGATGTCCGGAGGTGGCTGTTTTTACGATGTCTTCGACCATGTCGGCGCAAGCCAAATTACATTCGGGATGTTTTTTCCCAAGCGGACAGCGATAACAGTATGGATTGGGCGCAAAACTTATTCCGCCGACGGGGTTGGGGTCGGTGCGCCACATTTGAATTCCCGTTAGGCTCATGCCTAATTTGGTGCGGCCGTGCAGACCGTTTCTAAGCGCGATAAATTCGCTGCTCCCCGTGTAAATCGACGCCAAAAGCGCCGCTCCTTCGTTGGCCTCCGAACCGGTGGAGCAAAAAAAGCTTTTTTGCAAATCACCGGGGGTAATTTGCGCCAATTTTTCCGCTAAGTTCACGAAATTTTCCGTAAGGTAGATATTGCAGACGTGCTGGAGCGTTTTGACCTGTTCGCAGATTTTGTCGGCAATTTCCGGGTTGCAATGCCCGCAGTTGATGACGGACACGCCGGAAAAGCAATCCAAATATTTTTGTCCGTCGCTGTCGTAGAGGTATTGCATATCGCCGCGCACAATTTGCCGCGGCTCTTTGTAAAAATGTCCGAGACAGGGCATGATGTATTTTTTCTTTTTTTCCAAAACAGCATTTGGCCCGATATAGTTTGGCACGGTTTAATCCTCCCCGTATTACACAGAATTTTTGCTTTGCCTGAAACGATAAGTGCCGATACCGAAAAGACGCGGACTATGTTCCTGCAAGCTTTGCAATTCGTCGGCAACGTAATCCACGTTGCCATGTGAGATATTATTAAGCCGCACGCGGTATAAATGCGTGACAAGCCCCGTAAGTTCCGGCGAATAAGTTTGCGCTTCGATGCGATAAGAGGCAATGCCGCCGAATTTATCAAGGTAGGGATAAAGGCAGAGATCCTTGGCAAAATAAATGTGGTTGCGTCCGAATTGATCAATGCGCAACGGATGCGCCTCGTCGGCATTGTCCAAAAGCGCATAATGCCGATCGTTTGCTTCGGGCGGCACCCATTCGTCAAATTGCGGCAGGGACATGGCGGGAATATTGTGGTCGCAAAGCATGGATTCGTATGCCCCGTGGACGATAACTTCTATTGGCAGGGGAGAATTTTCGACCAAACGCCGCAGTTGTCCGAATGATAATTCTAAAGATGCCGCACCCAAGGACAAGCCGTTGTTTTGCAAAAACTTGGCCGCCAAATGATTGAAAAGATTGAAGGAAATGTCGGCTTGCAAAGGAAAAGTCGCAAGTTTTTTCGCCAGGTGCAACGTACCGAGATTGCTAACCATAAGCCCGTCGGGCGAAAGTTTGTTAAGCGCGACGAAAAGCTGTGCCAATTCACCGCATTCGCGTTGCATGGCGGTGCGGGGTGTGTTGACGACAACTTTTGCTCCGTGACGGTGGGCAAAGTCGATGATGCTTTGGTAATCGTCAAGCGACCATGGCGATAGCGGATGGAAGGCTTCGCCGCCGACGTAAACATAATCGGCGCCGTTTTCGATGGCGGCCGTGGCCGATTCCGGCGTATTGACGCGAACGGATAAGCGGGCGGCGGAAGGAAAATCTTTTTGGATGGGCGTTTCCCGTCGCAAAACATCGTCTTGGAACCCGGCTTCCTTCACCGCATTGCTGAAGAAGCGCGGCTCACGCTTGCCGGTGAACCCGATGTCTTTTTTCGTCGGCTGGTTGAAGGCGAACATGGTGGTAAAATCCCGCACTCTGTTTTCATAAAGATTTTTCCATGCCGAATCGTCGATTCGATAGCCCGTCGGGTCGGCAATGTATGCGTCGATGGCGTGACGGTACGTCGAGACGATGCGACGAACAAATTCCGGCGGGCGCATACGTCCCTCGATTTTGAAGGAAAAAACGCCTGCTTGAATGAGTTCCGGCAAATTGCGGTACATACACATATCTTTGACCGCCAATTTGTAAGCGCCTGGTTCTTCCTCGTCAAGAATTTCCCGCGTGTGTTCGTCGATAAGGCGATACGGCCAACGGCATGGTTTTAAGC
>CAJORE010000338.1 GCA_905236595.1 uncultured Selenomonadaceae bacterium
ACCAGCCGGCTTTGGTTCGCCTAAAAGGCGCGATGACCGGCACGGCCATAGCCGAATATTTTCGCGACAAGGGGCATAAGGTAATACTTATGATGGACTCGGTCACGCGGTTTGCCATGGCGCAACGCGAAGTCGGTCTTACAATAGGCGAGCCGCCGGCGACACGCGGCTATACGCCGTCGGTCTTTGCCATTTTGCCGAAACTTTTGGAACGCGCCGGGACGAACAACACCGGCTCCATAACCGGCATATATACGGTGCTTGTTGACGGCGACGACATGAACGAACCCATTGCCGATGCCGTCCGCTCCATTTTGGACGGGCATATCGTCCTTAGCCGCGCAATAGCGGCGCAGAACCACTTCCCCGCCATTGATGTGTTGCCGAGCGTCAGCCGCGTTATGAACGAAGTCGTGACGAAGGAACACCTGAAGGCGGCGCAACAAATGCGTTCGCTTATGGCTGTGTATAAAGATGCCGAAGATTTAATCCATATCGGCGCGTATGTAAAAGGCTCCAGTCCAAAAATCGACGAGGCCATATCCAAAATCGACAAGATAAACGATTTTCTTTGCCAGGACATCTACGAAGTCGATGACTACGCAACCACCGAGAACAAACTTTTGAGCATAAGCGGCGGCAAGTAGCCGCCCCGTAAACGATTATGAAACGGTTTAAGTTTCAGCTTGAAACGCTCCTCAAAGTCACGCGCATGAAAAAAGAAGATGCCGAGGTAAAATTTGCCGAAGCGTCGCGCAAACTCGAAGAAGAACGTGAACGCTTGAACGAGCTTTTGATGCAAATGCAAGAGGCGCAACACGATTACGAAACTTTGACGGGCGAAGGAAAAAGCATAACCGTCGGTCGGATTATGATGTTCAACAGTTTTTTCAACTGGAAAAGAACCCAGATAGAAAATCAGCAACAGGTCATTTTGCGGGCCAGGGGCGAAAAACAACAACGCCTGAACGAACTGATGAAGATAATGAGCTACCTGAAAAGCATCGAGCAATTGAAGGAAAAACGTTGGCAAGAGTACCAAGCCGAGGCACTCTTCGAAGAGCAAAAGATGCTTGACGAAATCGGTTTGCAACTGTCCGTCCGCAAATAGCAAAGAGGGGTTTTTCATGATAAGTTTAGAGGGCATAACAGCCGTAAGGCGGCGTATTGCCGAGATTGAGCAGACCTTCGGCGACCCGCGTCAAATGCTCCAAGGCGCAGATTTTGCCAGCAATTTGCGAAACGAAATAGAAAAGATGCACAACGCCGCCAAGGTGACGCGGACGGAGGCGACCGACAAAACGGCGACCGCTGCGGAGGCGGCGGAACACGCCGTCTCTGCGGCGGCAACCTTGCCGGAATTGCCGAACGTTTCCGGGGCGCAGCTTTCGCAACCTAACGACGGATTTGACCGGCAGATTTCCGACGGCGCGACAATCGGCGAACAAAAAACCTTTGGCGATTACTTGCACTTGCCCGACGTTGACAAGACCGAATCCGCGCCGACAGTTTATGACGATGCCGCCAAAACCAACTCCTTCGGCGACGACGTGACCCGGTTCTTAAACGAGGCGGCGGCGCGTTACGGTGTTGACAATCGTTTGGTGAACGCCATTGCCCAAGTCGAATCGGCCGGCAACCAAAACGCCGTTTCCTCGGCAGGGGCGATAGGCGTTATGCAGCTCATGCCGGACACGGCGTATTCTTTGGGCGTAAACCCCTACGACCTTGAGGACAACATCGACGGCGGCGTTCGCTACGTCGGCAACTTGCTCTCCGAGTTTGGCGGCGACGTGAAGAAAGCCATTGCGGCATATAACGCCGGGCCTAATGCCGTTAAACAATACGGCGGTGTTCCGCCCTACTCCGAAACGCAAAACTATGTCAACAGAGTGTTGGATATATACCAATAACAATGCAAAAATATTTGTAAAAGAAGGCAATTTCCGAAACACGAAGCGAATCAGCGCGGTTGCGTTCGCACAAGGCTGGTGAAAGAATGGCATTTTGGAACAAGAAAAAAGACTCGGCGAATGAAACGACGGCGGAACAAACGCCGACCGAGGACGCTGCAAAAGAAG
>CAJORE010000339.1 GCA_905236595.1 uncultured Selenomonadaceae bacterium
ATTGGCGGCTTTTCTGAACGAACTTAATTTGCGCGGAACAGCGCATATTTTAACTCTCGAAGACCCCGTAGAATACATATTGCCGCCGCAAAAATCTTTTATAAGCCAGCGGGAATACGGCAAGGATTTTCTTTCTTTTGCCGCCGCCATAAAAGATGCTCTGCGGGAGATGCCCGACGCAATCCTAATCGGAGAGATTCGCGATGCCGCCGCCATGCGCGCCGCGCTTACGGCGGCACAAACGGGAGTGTTAGTCTTGGGAACTTTGCACACGAAAAACGCCGCCGAAACTGCCATGCGCGTCGAAGGGATGTTCCCCGAAGCCGTTCGCGCCGCCGTGCGAGACGAATTTGCCGCAACGATAACGGCGACCGTGGCGCAGGAACTTGTGCCAAGAGCAAACGGCGGACGGCTATGCGCGGTTGAAATAATGACGGCGACACCCGCCGTCAGAAATATCATTCGGCAGGGAAAATACGGTCAGCTACCGTCGATAATGATGACTGCGCCCGATATGCAAACATTCTCCGCCTCGTTCAGGCGATTGCTTGCCGCCGGCAAAATATCCGCCGAAACCTACAGACGCTACGGCGAAGAACGATGAAACATTTTTCATATTCCGCCCGCAACGAGACAGGTCGGTTGCAAACGGGCGAACTCGACGCCGAATCGGCGGGAGCGGCGGCGGCTGTCATCGTCAACCAAGGTTTGATTCCCGTCGAAATAAAACCCGCAAAAAATTCGCTCTTTTTTGAACGTACGCAGAGTTTTTTTGGTCGCAGCCAACATTGTCGATTTGCCGCCTTGTTTTTTCGTCGATTGTCGGTTATGATTGGTGTCGCGGAAATTTACAAGATCGCGGCTCTTTGCGCCGAAAACGAATCGAACAAACGCTATCGCGCGATATTGACGGACATAAGTCACCAAACCGAGACAGGCACAAAATTGAGCGATGCCATGCGCCCCTACGAAGATATTTTTTCGCCGCTTGCCGTGCAAATGATTGACCTTTGCTACAAAAGCGGCGGTTGGGACAAGGTATTGCCCCCATTGGCGGATTTGACCGAAAAAATTTGGCAACGGCAAGAAAATATGCGGGCAAATTTGTTTTATCCCCTCGTTTTGGCGATGATGCTAATAGTAGCGTCAGTGGTTGTAATTGCGTTTGTGTTGCCTTCGTTTGCGGGGCTTTTTGCCGAACTTGATGCCGAATTGCCCCTGCCCACACAAATGTTGCTCGCCTTCGGCGAATTTGCCGAAAAGTACGGCGCATTAAGTTTGGCGGCGTTGCTCGTTTTGCTCGCCGCATTTAATATGTTGTTGCAAAAGGAAAATTTTCGGCGGCGCATCGACGGCTTGCGATTACAAATGCCCCTTTTCGGCACGCTGGAACGGGAAAACGAATGGGCACGCATCCTGAACGCAATGAGCGTTTTGACGGAGGGCGGTTTTCTCATGGACTAAACGCTCCTGTCCGTAGCACCGTTGGCGGAAAATTTCGCCATAAGGGAAGTCTTGCGAACGGCGCACCGCGATGTCATCGGCGGCGAGACTTTGGCGTTTTCCCTCGGCAAAAGCAAATTTATTTCTTCGGCAGCGGTGCAATTCGTACAGATTGGCGAGGTCGGCGGGCAACAGGATTTTATGCTGAAAAAAGCCGCCGACTATTGCCGCATCGAGGCGGATACGTTGTATAAACGCATTGAAACCGCAGCGCAACCGACAGCGATTTTATTTTTGTCGGGGCTTGTTATGTGGCTGGTTTTAGCGGTTATTTTGCCGTTGTGGTCGGCGGTGGACGCGCTGTGAGAACATACAATAATTTTTTCGCAAGGGCGCGGCTTGCTTTTAGTGTCTCAGGGAACATAGCAATAATTATTGCGTCGCTTGCGGTCGTTTGTTTGTCGGCGATTTTTGCCTTCTGTTGGCACATACCCATGACGCAGAAGATTTCGGATATCGAACACGAGATCGCAAGGCATGAGTCCGCCGCACGGATAACGGAATCTTTTTTGCACGCTCACCCGGAAGGTATCGCTGCTTATACCGACGAGCTGACCGAACGGCGACGGCTTTCTCTGACCGCCCTGCCGCAAAATTCGGATTACGGCGAATTTTTGATTTCACTGCGAAAAACGGCTGTGAAAAACAACGTAAGATTGGTGTCGATTCACCGCGACGAACCGACACAGAACGACACGCTAAAACGAGTGTCCGTGCGAATTGTTTTTTCCGCCGATTACTTTTCGTTGCTTAATTTTCTCGGCGACTTGCGAAAAAGCGAACGCCTTGTTCACTTTTCCGCTTTGACCGTGAAGAGCAACGGTCAAACGCTTGACGGAACTTTGGCGATATGTGTTTTTTACCTTTCGTCAAAAGATGATACATAAGGAAGCACTGCATAAATGAGTTCGCGGCATTGACGAGGGATTTTTTCGTTAGGCAAGGAAAATGCCGTGAAGTCGTAGCAACGC
>CAJORE010000340.1 GCA_905236595.1 uncultured Selenomonadaceae bacterium
AGTGGTGCTACGCTGAGGAGGAATGACGCAGTATGCCGGAAAAAGACCCGGCAAGGGTGCGGACGAATTATGCAGTATTTCCTTAGGATAAACCATAGTCCCGGAGGACGTGCGAGGGACAGGATATTTTCTCCCCCGAAGGAAACTTTGCGGACGAGAAAGTCCTGCCCCTCTTTATTATAACAATGAACCGAGTGTGATAATAATGCCGCCTTTTATGAAAGACGACATCAAAAAGAAGGATGAGGAGCGTTTAAGCGAGATGCAACGCGAGATTGACGAGGAATTGTCGTCAACATCCTCCGAGCAACCTGCTGTACCACCGAGTGCCAATAAAGGCAAAGTCAACGCCTATGCCAACATATACAAGCAGACGGCAGAACAAACAACACCAACGCCCGAAGGCGAAGCTTTTGATGTTGCCGATGGGCAAGTGACAGACGAAGGAGCGTCGAACGGCGATGCGGATTTGGCCGCCGAAAACACGCGCCTTACGGAACAACTTAAAGAAACAGACAGTAGTTTGAAACGGTTGCGCGCCGATTTTGAAAATTACCGGCGGCGTACGACAAAAGAAAAAGAGGATTTATCCGCATTTGTAACGGCTAATTTTATGAAGGATTTATTGCCCTTGGTCGATAATTTTGAGCGGGCAATGGCAGCGGAGGACAATGACCCCGTTGCGTTCAGGCAGGGTATAAATATGATTGCCGGGCAGTTCTGGGAGATTTTGGCGAAGAACGGACTTTCAAAAATAAACACCGACGGTGCTAAGTTTGATCCTAATTTTCACCAAGCGGTTATGCGCGTAGAAGCTCCCGAAGGAGTTGAGGACGGAACAATCGTCGCCGAACTGCAAAAAGGCTACATGGTTAAAGATCGCGTCATTCGTCCGGCCATGGTGCAAGTGGCGGGTAATTGATGCGTTATATATCTAAGGTAACATCCGAAAGAAGGTAATTGACATGGCAAAAGTCATCGGCATAGATTTAGGAACCACAAATTCCGTCGTTTCCGTTATGGAAGGCGGCGAACCTACTGTTATTACCAATCCCGAGGGCAGTCGCATTACGCCGTCGGTTGTCGGCTTCACCAAAGACGGGCAACGTCTTGTCGGACAGCTTGCCAAGCGGCAAGCCGTATCGAATCCCGATCGTACCATTGCCAGTATTAAACGGCATATGGGCGAGACGGATTATACCGTCGCCATTGATGACAAAAAATATACGCCGCCCGAGATTTCGGCCATGGTTTTGCAGAAATTGAAAGCCGACGCCGAGGCATATCTGGGCGAGACCGTTACCGAGGCGGTAATTACGGTGCCGGCGTACTTTAACGACAGCCAACGTCAAGCGACTAAAGATGCCGGACGTATCGCCGGTCTTGACGTCAAACGCATAATAAACGAGCCGACGGCGGCAGCGCTTGCTTACGGTCTTGATAAAGACAGCGACGAAACGATTTTGGTTTTTGACTTGGGCGGCGGCACGTTCGATGTATCAATTTTGGAGCTTTCCGATGGTTTGTTCCAAGTTAAGGCCACGAACGGCGATACCCATTTGGGCGGCGATGATTTTGACAAAAAGGTCATGGACTGGATGGTCGCCGAGTTTAAGCGTGAAAACGGCATTGACTTGAGCGCGGATAAAATGAGCGCTCAACGCTTGATTGAGGCGGCGGAAAAAGCCAAAATCGAGCTTTCCAACATGAGCCAGACCAATATTAACTTGCCGTTCATTACGGCCGATGCCACGGGGCCGAAACATTTGGATTTGACGCTCTCACGCGCCAAGTTCGACGAATTGACGGCGGATTTGGTCGAACGCACCATGGAGCCTACCAAACGTGCCATGAGCGATGCGGATTTGACTGGCAACGACATTGATAAAATCATTTTGGTCGGCGGATCTTCGCGTATTCCGGCTGTGCAGGAAGCCATTCGCAAATATTTGGGCAAAGAGCCGTCGCGCGGGGTCAACCCCGATGAATGTGTATCGGTTGGTGCGGCCATCCAAGGCGGCATTATTGCCGGCGACGTCAAGAAAGACGTGGTTTTGGTTGATGTTACGCCGCTGTCCTTGGGTATCGAGACTTTGGGCGGCGTATGCACCAAGCTTATTGAGCGCAACACCGCCATTCCGACGTCAAAGAGCCAAGTTTTCTCTACGGCGGCGGATAATCAGCCGTCGGTTGATATTCACGTTTTGCAGGGCGAACGCGAAATGGCGGCGGGCAATAAGACGCTTGGTCGTTTTGAACTTTCCGATATTCCGCCGGCGCCGCGTGGCGTTCCGCGTATCGAAGTTAAGTTCGATATTGACGAAAACGGTATCGTCAATGTATCGGCAAAAGACTTGGGAACCGGCAAGGAACAGAAAATCACCATCCAGTCGGGCAGCGGCATGAGCAAAGAAGATATTGATCGCATGGTAAAAGAAGCGGAAGCCCACGCCGCCGACGATAAGAAACAGAAAGAAAAGATTGATGCTCGCAATGAGGCTGATTCGTTGGTTTATCAGGCGGAGAAGGCCATCAAGGATTTGGGCGACAAGGCGGATAAAGCTCAGGTTGAA
>CAJORE010000341.1 GCA_905236595.1 uncultured Selenomonadaceae bacterium
ATTTCCCCGGCGCAAAACCGCAAAATTTATTTTTGAACGCCCCCCGCAAAGTAATGTTACCGTATCAAAGGAGGATTTCACAATGGCTCAACGCTTGTCCGAAACCGCCAAACTTACCCTCACCGTCCAAACCGGCACCGCCGAAAGCGGCAAAGCCGTGACGGCAACGCGCTCCGTCGCCAACATCAACCCCGACCTCATTGACGACGACGCATATTCCGCCGCGGTTTGCTTGGGGACGCTCCAAAAGTACCCCGTAACCAAGATTACCCGCACCGACATTGCGGTACTCGGTTCCGACGACTGAGCGGCGCAACGGCGGCTTTTGACGGCGAAACGAACCGCCGTTTGTTTTTCTCGACACACCAAGGAGGAATTACCATGAGCAGCACGCTTAAAATGATTTTCACCCTTTCCGGCAGCACCGGCAATACGACTTTGTCCATTGCCGAACCCGCAAGCAGCCTCACCCGCAACGCCGTAAATGCGGCGGCGGCACAAATCATCGGCAACAACGTCCTCAAAGTTGACGGGAAATACGCCGCCACCTTGGAGGATGCCTACATCCAAACCGTCACCCGCACCGAATTGGCCTGACATGGAACAGCTTGTCGTCGATGCGCTATCTTCGGTCGGCGTACCCGCCGGCATAACCTTTTATGTACTCGTGCGGGTGAACGCCACCTTGGAACGCCTTACGGAAGCGATCACAAAAATTGACGCCAAACTGGCGCAAAAAATCTAAGGACACCCCTCAAACCGCATTTTGCCGCTCGCCGCGTTTCATGCGGCACAAACGGCAAAACGAATCGGTCGCCGATAAAGCGCCGTCCATCAAAGCTTGTGCCCGGAACAAGCCTTGGTGGGCGGCGCTTTTTTTGCCTAACGCCGGAAGTGACAAATGTCACGAATTTTTTTTGCAAATAGTGACATTTGACAGCTGGACTAAAGCTCCCCGTGTGCTAATATAGCGTCGTACAGTTTTGTTTGCGGTACCGGTCGAAAAAGTTTCGCATGGGCGAAATTGTTCGGGAAAGGTGCCGCCGAAATCCGAGGGGGTTATTTTTATGGAAATCGCCTTTTGTCGTATCGACGACCGTTTGATTCACGGTCAGGTCGCGACGGTCTGGACGAAAATGACGGGATGCAACCGCATTATGTGTTGCTCCGACGAAGTGGCGCAGGACACCATGCGCAAGAAACTCTTGTTGCAGGTTGCGCCTCCGGGCATCAAAGCCTACGTCATTCCCGTCGAAAAAGCTTGCGAGGCTTACAAAGATCCCAAGTATGATTCTTTCAAAACCTTGTTCCTGTTCACGAACCCGACGGACGTTTTGCGCGCCGTCAAGGGCGGTATTCCTTTTAAGTCCGTCAACTTGGGCGGCAAATGCTTCAAAGACGGCGACACCATGATCAGCCAAGCTGTCGCGGTCAACCGCAAAGACGTCGAATCGCTCCTTGAACTTCGCAAGATGGGCATCGAGATCGAGATCCGTAAACTTTGGAACGAGCCGAAAGGCGATTTGATGGAAGCTTTGAAATCCCACGACGAATTTAAGGACTTGCTGTAAGATTACCCTTAACCTTCGGCAAATGAACGGGATTGGCTTTACCGTTAATCCCGTTTATGGAATTTATATTTTATTCAAAAACTTAATAAAGGAGTGTAGGAAATCATGGAACTAATCTTGGTTATCATTGTTTCGGCAATAGCCGGTATGGCATCGGTTCTTGACGAAGCGCAGTTCCATCGTCCGTTGGTCGCCTGTACGATGATGGGTGCCGTCTTGGGCGATATGACGACGGGCATCATCTTGGGCGGCACGCTTGAGATGATGGCGTTGGGGTGGATGAACGTCGGTGCGGCCATGGCGCCGGACTCGGCTCTTGCGTCCACGGTATCGACAATCTTGGTTGTCGTCGGGCATCAGAGCATCGGCGCCGGTATCGCGTTGGCGGTTCCTTTGGCGGCAGCCGGTCAGGTCTTGACGATTTTCGTTCGTACCATTACCGTTTTCTTCCAGCATTTGGCGGACAAATACGCCGCTGACGGCAATGCCCGCGGCATAGAGATGTGCCACCTCGGCGGTTTGCTCTTGCAGGGCATCCGCGTGGCTGTTCCCTCCGTTTTGGTTTATATGATTGCCGGTACGGACACGGTCAACTCCCTTTTGAATTCGATCCCCGAAGTTATCACCCGCGGCTTGCAGGTATCCGGCGGTTTCATCGTGGTTGTCGGTTATGCAATGGTCATTAACATGATGAACGCTCCGGCGCTTATGCCGTACTTCTTCCTTGGTTTCCTCCTCGCCGTATTCACGGACATCAACCTCATCGGCTTTGGTGCCATCGGCTTGATTTGCGCTTACTTCCACATTCAAGGTTTGGAGCGCGAACTTAATATGCAGGCGGCCGGCGGTTCCCACGGCGGCGGTATCGACGATGTCGACGATTCGGATTTGATGTAACGAACGAAAAGGAGGTACCATAAAATGGCAGAAATGAAACTCACCAAAAGCGATTTGGTGTCGATTTTTATTCGCTCGAACTTCCTTTTGGGTTCGTTCAACTTCGAGCG
>CAJORE010000342.1 GCA_905236595.1 uncultured Selenomonadaceae bacterium
CGGCGACGGGCGGCAAAATATTGACCGCCTGCGACGATATAAATTTTACGGTGCGAAAGGGCGAAACGGTTGCCGTTGTCGGCGAATCCGGCTGCGGCAAAACCACTCTTCTGAAAATGATAATGAACATCGAACCGCCGACTTCCGGCAGCGTTTTTTTCAACGACATCGACATAACAAAATTGACGGGCGAAGATCGACGCAAAAATTATCGGCACATACAGATGGTCTTTCAAGATCCGACAGCAGCGTTCAATCCCCGCCGCCGCATAAAGGAAATAATTTGCGAACCGCTGTTAAACTTCGACGTAATTAAAAAAAACGACATGACGCAGGCGACGGTCGATCTTTTGCGAATGGTGGAACTTCCCGCCGATTTTGCCGAACGCTACCCCCACAATATGAGCGGCGGTCAGCGGCAAAGAGTTGCAATCGCCCGCGCCCTCGCCCTAAAGCCGCAGATAATCGCCTGCGACGAAGCGACGAGCGCGCTCGACGTATCGGTACAGGACACGATTATAAAACTTTTGGTGAAACTGCAACGGGAAACGGGGGTCGCGTACATATTCGTGTGCCACGATTTGGCTCTCGTAAGTCTGTTTGCCCACAAGGTCGTCGTCATGTATTTGGGCAACATCATGGAGATATTGCCCGCCGACAAACTGAACGAAGCGCGACATCCATACACCCGCGCCCTTATGAAAGCCGTTTTCTCAACGGACGCGGAGAAAAACAAGTACATCGACATACTGCCCGGCGACATTCCCAGCCCCTTGGACATTCCGACGGGTTGTCCCTTCCAAACCCGCTGCGAATTTTGCACGGAGAAGTGCCGCACGGAAAAACCCCGTCTGCAAAAATCGGGGGCAGAACATTTTGTTGCCTGCGACCGCGCCGAAAATACACAAAATGCTTGACAAGTTTGACAATTTGCGCTATCATTCAATTTATCGGACAATTCTAACAATAAACTATAGGAGTGATTTTACAATGCGTGATTCCCACATTGCTTACGTTCATGCTCGCGAAATTGTCGATTCCCGCAGCAATCCTACCGTCGAAGTTGACGTTTACTTGGATGACGGCAGCTTTGGTCGTGCGGCATCGCCCTCCGGCGCATCCACCGGTCAGTTCGAAGCTTTGGAGCTTCGCGACGGCGAGAAACGCTACAACGGCAAAGGCGTTCAAAAGGCTGTAGCGAACGTCAACGACATTTTGGCGGACAAACTTATCGGCGTTGATGCCGCCGATACCGAAGCGGTCGATCGCATTATGCTGAAGGCCGACGGAACCGACGACAAGAGCAAATTGGGCGCGAACGGCATTTTGGCCGTGTCCATGGCAGCGGCAAAAGCGGCGGCGGCGAGCGAAGAAGTTCCTCTCTACCGTTTCTTGGGCGGCAGTCAGGCCGGTCTCCTCCCCGTTCCGATGATGAACATTTTGAACGGCGGTGCACACGCCGCCAACAACATCGACGTGCAAGAATTTATGGTAATGCCCGTCGGTGCGCCTACCTTCAAAGAATGTATGCAATGGTCCAGCGAAGTTTTCCACGCTCTGCAATCACTCCTCAAAGCGGACGGTCACGCAACGTCCGTCGGCGACGAAGGCGGCTTTGCTCCGAACTTAAAGAGCGACGAAGAAGCCATTGAATACATCATTAAGGCCATTGAAAAAGCCGGCTACAAACCCGGCAAAGATTTCGTCTTGGCTATGGACGTTGCCGCAAGCGAGTGGAAAGGTTCCAAACAGGGCGAATACAAACAGCCCAAATCCGGCCAGACTTACACCACCGCCGAACTCGTCGAGCATTGGAAGAAACTTGTCGAGAAATATCCCATCATTTCCATCGAAGATCCTCTCGATGAAGAAGATTGGGAAGGCTGGCAGCTCATCACGAAGGAACTCGGCGACAAAGTGCAACTCGTCGGCGACGATCTCTTTGTGACGAACACCAAACGTTTGAAGAAGGGCATTGACATGGGCGCGGCCAACGCCATTCTTATCAAAGTCAACCAGATCGGTTCTTTGACCGAGACTTTGGCGGCCATCAAAATGGCTCACAAAGCCGGTTACAGCGCCATCGTGTCGCATCGCTCCGGCGAAACCGAAGACACCACCATCGCCGATCTCGTTGTGGCCTTGAACGCCGGGCAGATTAAAACCGGCGCCCCGAACCGCAGCGAACGCGTTGCCAAATACAACCAGCTTCTTCGCATTGAAGAAGAACTCGGCGAATCCGCCGTTTTCGCCGGCAAGGATGCTTTCCACGTCAAAGTTGACTGATAA
>CAJORE010000343.1 GCA_905236595.1 uncultured Selenomonadaceae bacterium
CCTTTTTTTACAATATCGCTTCGCATGGTTATCGTTACTCTCCTTAACAATGTCTTTTGAATTTGCAATCATTTCCCTAAAGATATGGGAAATTGTACGTTCCGACGGCGCGAAAGTCAAGCCGAAATTGCAGGTAAACTTCATTGACAAGCTTTGCGGCGTTGCCGTATAATATCGGCAAATGTATGATACAATGCTTTGCCGCAAAGGGGGCATTATAATGAATCCGACCACCCAATCCCCGAAAAAATTTTTGGAATTTGTACCGCAAACCGACGACATTGATTTGGCGCGCATCGAACGCTTGCACCAAAAAATGCAGAACCGCCAAGCGAGTATATGCAGCGAACGGGCGCTTTTGTACACCGAGTCCTTTCAAAAGACGCAAGGCGAAGAGTACATCCTTCGCAAAGCCAAAGCCTTTGCCCACACCCTCAACAATATGAGCGTATACATTGAAGAGGACAGCCTCATTTTCGGCAATCAAGCATCGCAAAATTTTGCCGCGCCGATTTTCCCCGAGTTTTCGATTGACTGGGTCGTCAACGAGTTGGACGAGTTCGACAAACGAAGCGGCGACGTCTTTTACATCACCGACAAGGTGAAGGAGGATATTCGCCGCATCGCGCCATTTTGGCACGGGCATACCCATGAGGACGAAGTGCGGCGCACGACCACCGACAATATCCGTTTGGCCGAAAAACAAAAAGTCATTCACCGCGGCGGCATATCCATGTCCGGCGACGGGCATATCGTTCCCAAGCATGAACTTGTCCTATCCAAAGGCTTTCGCGCCATTGCCGACAAAGCGCGGGAAAATTTGCAACGCGACGACCTGACCGCCGAAAACCGAGCTTTTTATGAAGCGGTGGCTATTGCCCTTGAAGGCGCTTTGGCGTTCATCAAACGCTATGCCGACGTCGCTTTTGCCATGGCGCAAAAAACGACGGACGCCAAACGCCGCCGGGAACTTATCGCCATGGGCAACATGGCCAAAGTTTTAATGGAGCGACCGGCGCAAAACTATTGGGAAGGTTGCGAGGCCGTGTACCTCGTCCATGTGTTGCAAATGATCGAAAGCAACGGCCATTCGTTTTGCTACGGACGCTTTGACCAATATATGTACGATCTTTATCAAAAAGATATAGCCTCCGGCGCCTTGACCAAGGAAAAAGCCTTGGAGATAACGACCCATATGTTCCTTATGAACAGCAGCAACAACAAGGTACGCCCTTACGGTCACACCCGTTTCTCCCAAGGCTATCCCCTTTATTCAAACCTCATGGTGGGCGGTTATCGTCCGGACGGCCGCGACGGCAGCAACGAACTTTCGGCTCTTTGCATCGAGGCCATGAATCTGACGGCCATGCCCGAACCGAATTTTTCCATGCGCTACAACGGCGACACCCCGCCGGAATTGTTGCGGTTAGCCGCCCGGCTCATTCGCACGGGTTGCGGTATGCCCAGTATGTTCAACGACGACATTGTCGTCAAAGGCTTGGTTGATTTGGGCATCAAACGCGAGGATGCCCTGGATTACTGCGCGATAGGTTGCGTCGAAACGGGCGTCCCGGGCAAATACGGACACCGCGCCACCGGCATGACGTACCTTAACTGGGGCAAAATTTTGGAACTCGTCCTCAATAACGGCACCGATCCCGACAGCGGCGTGCAAATGCTGTCGCTAAACGGTCGGCAAGGCACGGATATAGATTATAAGTCCTACGACGAACTGTGGACGGCGTGGAAAAAACTTCTGCGGTTCTATTCCGACATATCCGTCGAATGTGATGCCGTTTGCGACCGCGCCCTTGCCGTATACGACGCCGACCCGTTTGCCTCGGCCTTTATCGACAACTGCATGGAAAAAGGCAAGACGTTAAAGAACGGCGGCTCCGAATATGACGTTATATCGGGGTCAAACATCGGCCAAGCCGTCTTGGGCAATTCCTTCGCCGCCCTCAAAAAACTGGTTTTCGACGAAGGGAAAATTACGCTTGGCGAGTTAAAACGCGCCATGGCCAATAACTGGTCGGACGACGAAGGCCGCCGGATCCGCGAAATGGTTCTTAAAGTCCCCAAGTTCGGCAACGATGACGACGAAGTTGACGAAATTACCGCCGACGTCTTTAATTCGTACATCGAGCTGTTGCCCGCCTACAAAACGGAACGCACGGGCAAAGGCCCCGTGGTCAGTTGTTACACCATGAGCACCAGCAACATAACCTCCTATGTGCCAAACGGCATGGACGTGGGCGCTACTCCCGACGGGCGCATGGCGCGTTCGCCGCTGAACGAAGGATGCTCACCGACGCAAGGCACGGACAAAAACGGGCCGACGGCGGTCATTCGTTCCGTGGCCAAATTGCCCAATTACAAAGTGGCGGCGGGACAGCTTCTTAATATGCGGTTCGCCCCGGCGACTTTGGCCGGGGAAGAAAACCTCGAAAAGTTTGTCGGCTTTTTGCGCGCCGGCCAACGCATGGGAATTTATCACAATCAATTCAACGTGGTGGATTCCAAGACTCTGCGCGCCGCCCAAAAGCATCCGGAGCAATACACGGATTTAATCGTCCGCGTAGCGGGATATTGCGCCCAATTCGTTTCGCTTATGCCGGAAACGCAAGAAGCCGTTATCGCCCGCACGGAAAATACTTGGTGACGAAAATGACGACAGGGTTTATTTCCTCGATACAAGGTTATTCCGTAAAGGACGGGCCGGGCATACGAAGCACAGTGTTTTGCGTCGGTTGCAACC